>RGSV01000058.1 GCA_010025655.1 Acidimicrobiia bacterium | reverse complement strand
CTTGATCGCCCAGCCTAAAGCCAGACAGCCCACGCCCTCAGACGTTCAGGTCGAGCGCCGTGGGCGTGGGCAGCGCGCTCACGCGTCGGGGGCTTTTGACACCTTCACTCGACGGAAGGGGTCATCGCCCTCCGAGTGGGTGACCACGCCCGCGACATCGGCCAGCGTGTCGTGCACGATCTTGCGATCAGCGGAGTTCATTGGCTCCAAGATGCGCGGAGTGCCCGATTCCATAACGTCATTGGCGACTTTCATCGCGAAGCGTCCGAGGGCTTCGCGGCGGCGTTCACGGTAGCCACCCACATCTACCCGCAGCCTGGTGTCGTGATCACCGAGCCGGCGCTGACTCACCACTCGGGTGAGGTCTTGCACTTGGGTGAGGGTTGCCCCGCGAGCACCTACGAACATCTGCAGGTCGTCACCGCGCACCGCGATCTCGATGTCGTCGCCGTCGACGGTGGACTCCACCGTGGCGGTCAGCCCCGCTGCAGCCACCAATCCCTCGAGAAATGTGGTCGCAGCGTCACGCACCGTGGTCGCCGGCACCTTGGGGGAATCTGCGCGACGGCGTGACTGGCGCTCATCATCGCGTTCGTTGTCGCCTTCATCAGACCGTGAGTCGGTGCGAGCATCATCGCGAGACGCCGTATCACGCTCAGAACGGCGGGGTCCACGACGTGAATCGTCATTGCGCTGGCGACGACGATCGCCGCCGCGCGAACGCCCACTGCGCTCACCGTTACGACCACCTCGTTCGCGGCGCGAACCGGTGTCGCGCACCATCGTGGGTCGAACGCGTGCACGTACCGTCGCTTCGCCGCGCAAGCGACCGAACAAACCGGGCTTTGGCTCTT
This sequence comes from Acidimicrobiia bacterium, assembly GCA_010025655.1. Taxonomy (GTDB): domain Bacteria; phylum Actinomycetota; class Acidimicrobiia; order Acidimicrobiales; family Ilumatobacteraceae; genus F1-60-MAGs027. Next base: position 5,870 of record RGSV01000058.1, on the reverse strand, counting down.
CGATCACTTCGATGTCGGCGTCTTCTGGTGCAACGCCGAGTTGATCAAGGGCGAGCGTCTTTGCGTCTTCGACCGTTGCGGCGGTGATTGTTACCCATTCCATGTCATTGTCTCCTTGGTGTTATCGGTATCGAGTCGTGTGGGGCGTTTCTGGTATGCGCACTTCTTCGTCAGCGCTTCGGCGGCTTCGGTCGCTGTGGTGGGCCGTCACCGCGCGGTGGTGTCGGGCGTCGTTGGGGCTGTTGCTTGCCCTTCGGTGGGGTCACGCGCTTGCTTGAAAAATCGTCGTTTTTGCCTTTATTTTCGTTCTTTTTTGTCTTCTTGACGTCATCATCCTTGAGTTCACGGGCCTTGGCGCTGGCCTGCTGCGCCTGACGACCGATCGAATCGTCGTCACCGTAGAACCGTTTGGTGATGTAGGCCTGCTGACCGATGCGGAAGACTGCTTGCACCGCGTAGTACACGACGAGACCCGTCGGCAACACCACTTGGAACACCGCGAATACCACCGGGAGGTACTGCAGCAACTTTTGTTGACTGGCTGACATGGTCGGGCTCACCGTGCGTGATGCCACCATGCGTTGCTGCACGAGATACAACAGTGCGAGACCGACAACGAGCGAGGCATAGATGAGCCCTTGAGCGAAATTGTCGCGCATCACGTCGATGGGTCGCACCGCAAGATCGAGCCCGATCGAACGCATCTCTTGTTGACCAACGAGCGAGCGATACAGATCTGAGGCCGTGTCGAGATGCTTTGGCGCAAACCCCTCGCCGGGGGACGGGCGGTAGGTGAGTCCTTTCAACAGCCGGAACATGATGATGAACACCGGCATCTGGGCCAAGAGCGGCAGGCATGAGGCGAGTGGGTTGACCTTGTGCTCCTGATAGAGCTTCATCATCGCTTCGTTCAAACCTTGGCGATCGCCCTTGTGCTCGATCTGTAGGCGGCGCAGTTCGGGTTGTAGGCGCTGCATTTCCAGCATCCCGCGGGTGCTCTTCAAGGTAAGCGGGGTGATGACGAGCATCACCACGATGGCCATCGAGCCAATGGCGATGGAGTAATCGTTGCTCCAGGAGTAAATCCAGGCGATCAGCCAGCCGACGCCACGAAACAGCCAATCAAACATTGGTGAGTTGCTCCTTGTGCACCTGAGTACCGTGCGTACAACATCCGTTGCCGCGATCCTCTGAATCCACGTCGCCAACTACGCGCTCGGGCACTGGGTCAAACCCTGACGGCCCGAACGGACGACAACGGCCCAGCCGACGCGCCGCCAAAAGCCCACCACGCCAAGCCCCGTGGCGCTCAATGGCGTCATGGGCGTATTCCGAACAACTTGGGAAGAACCGACAGGGGGAGAGTGCCCCGGTGCGCTGGTCTTGGTACCACCGAATCGCCCGCAGCATCGCTCGCTGCAGTGTCCCCAGCCTGTGGACAGTGGGAGTCCGTGAAGTGACGCTTGTCACACTATTACCGCCCAGCTCTCATCGTCAGTGATGGTGCGGATTGCACGACATCCGCCGTCTGTGCACGCACCTGGTCAACCAGCGCATCCAGCGATATCCCCAGTTGTCCCCAGTCGGTATCCACAGCTGCGCCCTGGAGTGAGACGAGGTACCAGCCGAACGGCACTCGATCGGCCCGCGCTCGCATCGCCGCACGCACCTGCCGGCGCACTCGATTGCGGGCCACCGCCGAGCCGCTGCGCTTCGGAGTGGCGATGGCAAGATGCACCGCACCGACTACTGGGTCGGGCACGGCGCGCAGGGTCAACGACCCGTGCCGCAACGTGCGAACGCCGCGAAAGCGGGCGAAACCAGCGCGTTTGGTGATGCGACTGATCACGCCGACAAACGAGCGCGACCCTTAGAGCGTCGTGACCGCAACACGGCCCGACCGCCCTTGGTCTTCATCCGCTTGCGAAACCCGTGTTTCTTGGCTCGTCGACGCTTGCTGGGTTGAAATGTACGTTTCACGCCTGTCTCCTCAAGTCACTTACAAGGCGATTGGAAGCAACGCGTTCAGGCTAGGGCGCAGCGTGCGAATCTGCACCATGTGATTCACCATTTTGCCCCCTGTGGAAAACGTGCTACGTTCCCTCACCCCACGGCCGACACATCCGGTGCCACCGGGTCGTCGACGGGGAACGTACGAGTTTTATCTCAACGACAAGTTACATCGCTGACATTCTCCACACCATGTGGGGAGAACTGTGGACGACGACACGAAAGCACCAACACGATGACGAACAACACCACCGACACCATGATCAACACGACGATTGAACCAGAGACGACGGGCGCACCAGCGACAGAAATCGATGACGCGGGGGCACTGTGGGAACGCGCGGCGCTCGTTCTGCGCCAGCAGGTGTCGGAAGCCGTATGGTTTTCGACCTTCAACGACATCAGCGTCGAGCGCAACCAGTCGAAACTCGGCGGCAACATGAGCCTGCGGCTACGGGTGCCCAACGCCTTCGTGCGCGAGCGTGTGCTGACGCGCTACATGTCGCTTGTGCGTGACGCCTTGAATGAGGCCGGTGGCAGCGCACATGAGTTGAGTGTCGATGTGCGCACGCTGGCCGCCGACCCGACCGCACACGAGCCCGCCGTCGTCACGTCGCCCGCCACCACTCCACTCGTTGCCCCGACAACCAGCACCACCACGCCCGTTGGTCGTGCTGGCCGCGGTGCAGCAGTCGGCTTGAATCCGCGCTACACCTTCGACACGTTCGTCAAAGGTGCGTCGAACCAGTTTGCTCTTGCAGCCGCCCAGCGCGTCGCTGAAACTCCAGGGCGCTCCTACAACCCGCTGTTTATTTATGGTTCGGCAGGCTTGGGCAAGACCCACCTTTTACACGCGATTGGTTCGTATGTACACGAGCACTATCCAAATTATGAAGTGCGCTACGTCTCGACCGAAACCTTCCTCAACGAATACGTCGACGGCATTCGCAACAACACGATTAGCGCGTTCAAGCGCCGCTATCGCGAGGTTGACGTGCTGCTCATCGACGATGTGCAGTTCATGGAAGGCAAAGAGGGCCTACAGGAAGAGTTCTTCCACACGTTCAACTCGTTGCATGGCTCGAGCAAGCAGATTGTCATCTCGAGTGACCGCGTGCCTGATGCGATTCCGACCCTCGAAGACCGTCTGCGTGGCCGGTTCCGTTGGGGACTCATCACCGACATTCAGCCGCCCGACGTTGAGACCCGTCTCGCGATCTTGCGCAACAAGGCAGAACGTGAACGTCTGAATGCTGCACCCGAAGTGCTCGAGTTCATCGCCTCGAGCGTGACCACCAACATCCGCGAACTCGAAGGTGCCCTCGTGCGTGTCGCGGCTTACGCCTCCTTGAACAAGACGGAGATCGACGTCAACCTCGCCCGAGAGCTGCTCGTTGATCTGGTGTCGCGACGCGCCGGCAAAAAACGCAGTGATGAGCAGTTGCTCACCGAGATTTGCGATTACCTCGGTGTGACCGTCGAGGCGATTCGTGGGCGCAGTCGTCAGCGACCGATCGTCACCGCCCGTCAAACCGCAATGTACGTCGTGCGTGAGCTGACCGATCTGTCGTATCCGGCCATCGCCCGGCTGTTTGGTGGTCGCGACCACACGACCGTCATTCATGCCGTGGAAAAGACCCAGCACGTCATGAAAGACCGCCAACAGGTCTTCGACCAGGTCAACGAGTTGCTGCGACTGTTCAAAACCGCATGAGCCCGCGACCCACCACCGTGGATGATCTGCGCGCGTCGCGTGGACGACGTGTGGACAACCCACGCGGTATCCCCAGATCACAAATCACACCACTGTGTGTTGTGCACCGACCCGCCGTGCCTGTGGATATCACGGCCCTTGTCTACGCTGGGCGCAACCCGAGTTATCCACAATCCACAGGTCTTATTACTGCTATCAGCATGTATCCGAGCACTACCAACAACCACCTCACGAGGCCCACATCATGAAATTCCGTATCGAACGCGATGAGTTCAACGAAGCACTCAGTGACGTGAGCCGTGTCGCCACCGCACGCACCAGCGCGATGCCCGCCCTTGCCGGCGTCGAACTTGCCGTGAGCGGCGACACCCTGACGCTTTCCTGCACCGACAAAGAACTCTCGATTCAAACCACGCTCGCTATCGGCGGCCAGAAAGACGGGGTCGTCGTGCCGACCGCGCGCATCATCACCGAACTGGTGCGTGGCCTGCCTGACGGCAAGGTACAGGTGGCACTCGAGGGTGAATCCCTCATCGTCGAGGCTGGCCGCAACCGTTCGTCGGTGCTGTGTTACGCCGCGAATGACTTCCCCAAGATCATTCAGGCGAGCGCACCCGAAGGAAAAATGTCGGCTGCCGTCTTTGGCGATGCGTTACGCCAAGTGGTGCGCGCGGCAAGTGCAGATGCCTCGCGACTTGCGCTCACCGGTGTGCTCATCAGCAATCAACCCGAGGGTCTCACGTTCGTCGCCACCGACAGCTATCGCCTAGCCGTGCGCCAGATCAGCGGCACGGCACTGGCGGGCGAGAGCTCGGTCATCATTCCCGCTCGAGCCCTCGGAGAATTGTTGCGGTTGATCAAGGACCACGACACGATCACGTATCGCCTGGCCTCCGATCGCGCCACGTTTGGTGTCGGTAACACGATGCTCTCGACCGCGCTCCTGGCGGTGCAATTCCCCAACTACAAGCAACTCATCCAGCCGTCGTACCCCAACAAACTGTCAGTGAATCGCGAAGCGCTGCTCGATGCCGTGCGGCGATCGAAGGTATTTGCGCGAGACAACATTCCGGTACGTCTCACACAAAGCAGCGGTTCACTCAAGTTGTCAGTGCACACCCAAGACACCGGAGAAACCATCGAAGAACTTGATGCCGACTACAAGGGTCCAGAGCTCACGATTGGTTTCAATCCCGACTATCTCATGCAGGGCATCGATGCATGCGCGGGTGAAACCATCAGCATCGAATCGAGTGAGGCAATCAAGCCTGCGGTGTTGCGCGGATCGACGAACGATGGATACCTCTACTTGGTGATGCCGCAACGACTGACGTCGTGACGATCGGGTGAACGCCCCGTGATCGTTCGCTCGTTGCAGTTGCGCAATTTCCGCAACTACGCCGCCCTTGACCTGTCACTCGGTGGCGGCGTCTTTGGTCTGGTCGGCGACAATGCCCAGGGCAAGACGAATCTCGTCGAGGCGTTGGTGGTGCTATCGACGCTGAAGTCGTTTCGCGGCGTGGCCAACGATGCGGTCGTGCGCGACGGGGCAGAGGCTGCCGTGTTGCGCGCTGACGTCGTGCATGACGATGGTCGCGAGTTTCTTATTGAGATCGAGTTGAAGCGCGAGGGTCGCTCGACCGTGCAGATCAACCGTAAGCGAGCTGCCCGAACCCGTGATCTACTCACCGCGCTGCGTACGTCAGTGTTCATGCCCGAAGACCTCTATCTCATACGGGGGGCGGCGACAGAACGACGCACCGTCTTGGATGATGCCGTCGTTGCTCTCGACCCGGCACGACACGATTTGGTGGGAGAAGTCGAGCGGGTGGTGCGACAACGCAATTCGCTGCTGAAAGAGTTGGGCTTGAGGCCCAGTGCGACCGCGTTGGCAAGTCTCGATGCGTGGGACGACAAACTTGCCGCCGTCGGCGACGAACTCGGTCGTGCGCGAGCAGCAGTGGTCGACAACATCATGGGGCGAGTGCAAGCGGCATATACCGCACTGGCCGGTGGCGAGGTGCAGGTGACGCTCGAGTACGCGGCACCGTGGCGTGAAACAGGATTGATGGTCGCATTACGCGAGGCACGCGCAGCCGACCTGCGGCGCGGCACCAGCACTGTTGGGCCGCACCGCGACGATCTC
>RGSV01000057.1 GCA_010025655.1 Acidimicrobiia bacterium | reverse complement strand
GGCTGGTCGGCGTCGCCACCACAGCCACAACGCCGCGGCACCGAGAATTTCGAGCGGCAGGTTCCACCATCCGCGGGCGACTACTGGCAAGTCGTCGGCAGAAAACGGCCAACCACCAATCGGCCACCAGAACATTTCTGCCGAAGTGAACGCGCCGTCAAAGACAAGATGCAGGAACATGCCGATTGGCAAACCGAGCAAGATCTTGCGATATGGCTTACGACCAAGCGACACGAACATCACCAGCGCGAGCACCGCGATGCTGGTCATTACTGAATGCATCACGCGCCACCCCGTCGGCCAGTCGACGATGTCGGGCAGCACGGCGCCCACCGCGAGCAATCGATAGTCGAAGCGCGGGTCTTTGAACACCCACGCAATCGTCAGCACTGCAGTGGCGATGAACCAAAAGAACATGTTGTGCTCAGACCGTTCTCACGCCGCGCTCAAACCGCGAGCAGACAACCGCAATATGGGCAGCGTGCATCGGTGGTGTTCGCCGCTTTCTTAATTTCCGTCTGCTCTTTGGCGGTGATCGGTGTGCGACACCCACCGCATGCACCCTTCTGCAGCTCGGCGACCGCAGGGCCGGTCAGACGTTTGCGGGTTGATTCATACAAATCGACTGCCGCCGCGTCGGCCATCGCTACGAACTTCTCCCGTTCGTCGCCGGCAGCCGCGAGGTCGCGGTCGACGACTTCGAGCACTGCTGCGAGTGCGCTAGCCGCTTGAGCCGCTGCAGCCTCGAGCCCCGGCGTTGATGCGTTCAAAGTGGCGAGCGACGCCTCGAGTGTTTCGCCTTCGGTGATGAGCGCCAACTCGCTGTCATCGAGGCTCGAGTGCTGCGCGTTAATGGTGGAAATCTCATGCTGCAGCGCCTCGACCTCGCGCATCACCACGACGTTTTTCAATTGTGTCTCGTACTTCTTTTTCTTGGCGTCAAGGTCTTTGCCTTGCATCTCGAGTTTGTCGATCTCGCCGGTGATATCACCTTGCCGCTTGCTCAGCCGTTTTGCCTCGGCCCGTGCTGCATCGAGCGCGCGTTGTGCCGATGCAGCAGCGGCGTGCTCGGGCAACTGTGCGCGCTTGTGTTGCAGTTGCGCGATGCGCTGGTCGACCGCCTGAATCGGCAGCAACGCGCGAAAGTCCACCTCGTCAGCCTCCCACGCCAGTCGGCTGTGCCCAATTCGGTAGCCCTTTTGCGCAGTCGTAAACAATGTTGCCCGCAATCGGTATCGAGGGCACCGGCGCATACGGATTCTTTTCCGTCGGGTCGATCGTTGTGCTCGTCGGCAACACCGACACCACCACCGGCCCCGACGGCACGGTCGTGATTGGCGAACCCGGCAACGTCGTCGTGGTCTTGCCCGGGGCGAGCGTGGTCGACGGCGCAGGCGGCGTTCCTGAGATCACCTGGGCCACACACTCGACACCCGGCAGATACAGCCGCGCCAGCGTGCGCGACGGCGCGACGAGCAGCTTCCACTCTTCGTCGTCTTTCTTCGTACCCCAGTCGACGATGTCGAGGCCTTCATGAATCTTGTCCATGTGCAATTTCCAGATATGTGCTGGGTACGTCGCACCCGTCACCGTGTTGCGGGCGAACTTCCACTGCCCCACGATTTGGTCGCGGAACTCGGGCACGCCGCGCATTGGGGTATAACCGCGCGGGTCGCCCACCCACACCACGGTTGAGTACTGCGGAGTAAACCCCACGAACCATGCGTTGGTGTTCTTGAATTGGGTACCGGTCTTGCCCGCGGCTGGTCGCTCATTGGCCAGCGGCGTGCGACGCGCGGTTCCGCCACGCAGCACTCCGCGCATGATGTCAACGGTCTTTGCTGCGGTCTGCCGAGTCAGCGCTTCGGTGCCTTCGACGCTGACGGCGCGCTCCCACAACAGCGTCGAGTTGTCGCGCTCATAAATGCGTTCTAGGAAATACGGCTCGTGGTGCACGCCAAGGTTGGCAATGCTCTGGGCGCCTGCCGCCATGTCGACCACGCTGAGTTCGTTGGCGCCGGTCGCAAGTGATGCGTAGGCATACACCGGATGTTTTTCGGGCGTCAGCCACTCACTTGCCGACATCGCGTAGATGCGGTCAACCACGCGGTTGAGCCCCACGATCTGTGACAGCTTGGCGTATGCGCAGTTGATTGACAACCACGTCATGCGACGCAGTGAGCCGACCGGTTCGCTCACACCGTCTTCAATGACGAACGGCTCGTCTGGGTTCTCAGGGTTGGGCAACGTGCACGGCAGCGTGCCATCGATGAAGTCATCGCTCTCAACTCCGGCTTCAAGTGCTGCAGCGAGAATAAACATCTTCACGCTCGAGCCGGTCTGGCGGCGTCGCATCGCCAGGTTCACCTCGTTCTCCCCTGCCTTGAACGGCTTGCCGCCCACCATTGCGCGAATTGCGCCAGTCGCATTGTCGAGTGTCACGAGTGCAGCCTGAGCATTCACGCTGTTGTCGGGCAGCAACGTGACGGCTTCGTCTGCCGATGCCTGCACATCGCGATCGAGTGTCGTGTAGATGCGCAAGCCGCCGCGGAACAACTTGGCGTAGCGCTCTTGGTAGGTAGCGCCGAGAATCGTTGTTTGGTTGAGCAGATAGTCCTTCACCAGCTCAGTGAAATGTGTGCGCTGCACCGGCTCGTCGGGTCGACTGCGCACGCCACTGGGCAACACCTCGGCAGCGCGTTGCACGATCTCGTCGTCGGTCAGCGTGATGTGCCCCTCCGCTCGCACACGCTGCAAGGCCACGATGAACCGCTGCAGCGAAAGTGTGCGGTTGTTGATCGGGTCATACGCCGATGGCGCACGCACGAGACCAATCAAGAATGCCCCCTCTTCAATGGTGAGGTCTCGTACGTCTTTGCCGAAGTACACCTCGGCAGCCGCCTTGATGCCGTAGGCGTTGTAGCCGTAGAAGTTGGTGTTGAACCAGCGCTCGAGAATCTGCTCTTTACTCAGCTCGCGCTCGAGCAACACCGCATATCGCATTTGCAACAATTTGTAGCGACCGTCACGGGGCAACGTGGCGAGCAATTCATTCTTCACCACTTGTTGGGTGATGGTTGATGCACCACCCGACGCCCCGTCGTTCACATTTGCCAGCACCTGGCGGCCCACAGCCCGCAAATCGACGCCGCGATGCTCGAAGAAGTTGCGGTCTTCCACTGCCAGCAGCGCATCAACGACGTGATCGGGAATCTCCGAGAACAGCGCCTGCTGGCTGTTCTCTGCTTGAAACACCCCGACTTGGCGACCCTGCACGTCGTACACCACGCTGCGTTCTGCCAAACCGGTGAAACCGCCCACCTCATAGAGCGAAATCGCCGTCTCGTCGTGGGCGTTCAACATGCCCCATAGGCGCGGGGCCATACCCACCACGAGCGCCGCCACCAGTAAGGCCGAGAGCAACACGGCGACCACGAGTCGCAACGACCACATTGCTAGACGCACGTAACTATGACGCTACTTGCGCTCACCGCGCCGCAACACCACGTGGCGCCGCGGCAAGAGATTTCGCGGTGCCGCTTGCTACTCTCGCGCGGGTGACCAAACTTCGACCATTCCGCTTCGGCGTACAAGCCTCAACCGCACCGTCTGGCACAGCGTGGGCTGAACTCGCGCGCCGCACCGAAGACCTCGGCTACTCGGTGCTCACGATGCCAGACCATTTCACTGACCAACTCGCGCCCGTGCCGGCGATGACCGTCGCTGCGAGCGTGACAAAGAACCTCCGCGTGTGTGCGCTTGTCTTTGACAACGACTACAAGCACCCCGTAGTGCTCGCCAAAGAACTTGCCACGATGGACGTGCTTTCAGACGGGCGCATCGACATCGGCATCGGCGCAGGCTGGATGCGCAGCGACTATGACCAAGCCGGAATGCAATACGACACGCCCGGGGTGCGCATTGACCGCTTCGTCGAAGGGTTACAAGTAATCCGCGGCTGCATGGCCGATGGTGCGTTCTCATTCACCGGAACGCACTACAAGATCACCGACTACAACGGCCTACCCAAGCCACTGCAGAAGCCATGCCCACCAGTGCTCATCGGCGCGGGCGGAAAGCGAATGCTCGGCATCGCCGCCCGCGAAGCCGACATCGTCGGCATCAACCCTTCGCTCACACCGGGCTTCGTTGGCCCCGAAGTGATCGCTGACATGTCGTCGGCGTCAGTGGCTCAGAAAATTGCCATCGTCAAAGAAAAGGCCGGTGCCCGCTTCGACAAGATTGAGCTCAACATCCGCACGTTCTTGGTGAACGTCACCGACGATGGCAAAGCTGCGCGAGAAAAACTCGCGAAGGGCATGGGTGTTGACGCCGCACTCATCCACGACTCGCCGTTCGCACTCATCGGCCCGCCGAATGAGCTGATCGAGACGCTGCAGAAGCGCCGCGAGCAGTTCGGCTTGTCGTATGTCATTGTCGGTGGCGATGACGTTGAGTCGTTTGCCCCGGTCGTCGCGGCTCTCGCCGGAAAATAGTTACGAGCGGCTCAACCGCGGCAACGAACTTCTACGCGCTCGGCACGATTGCACGGCGAATCGGGCGATCCCATCCGCGCTGACCCGTCGCTTTCGGGCTCGGCCACAGTCGTGGCCCCATCTCGATCATGCCGTGATGCGTGTTGTAGTCGCCGAGCAGGTTGAGGAACGGCACCGCGTCGAACGCATCGGCGCCACGCACGCCGACACCCTTCCACGTGCCAGTCGCCAATAACTCGAGAGCTACCACCGGGCAGATTGCCGTCTGCCAGAGCACAGCTTGCGAACCGTACTCGCGCATCGTGGTTTCGTTGTCGGCCACGTGATACAGATACACCTCGCGCGGCTCGCCATACGACGTGCCTTTGACCCAGGTTCCCGCACACGTGCGCCCGTGCATGAGGTGGCCAAGCTTCGCGGGGTTCGGTAACACGGCGGCGAGCACGTCACGGGGGGCGACCGAAGCGTCACCCACTCGAATCTTCTCGGTCGAGTCGAGGCCGAGATACGCGAATGTCTTCAACCAGTCGATGAATTCGGCACCGAGTGAGTACTTGAACGTCACGCGGTTGCATTCGATCTCGCGTGGGATGAGTAGCACTTCTTCGTGCTCAACGTTCACGCATTCATACGCACCGATGCCTGCCGGAAAGTGGAACACTTCAGGTTCGCTGAAGCATTCGGTGGTGAACAGCCCTCGTGATTTCTCCCACACGATCGGCGGGTTTAGGCACTCTTCGATGGTGGTCCAGATCGAAAACGTCGGGGCGAACTCAAAGCCGTCGATCGACAGGTTCGACCCGTCGCGCACCCCGATTTCGTCGATGGTGTCAAACAGGTGGTCGGCGGCATAGCGCGCGAACACGTTCGAGAGCCCGGGCTCGACACCCATGCCGACGAGCGCCAGCAGGCCCTTCTCGCGCCAACGCGGGTCGGCCGCCAACTGTGCCGCGCCAAGAGGCTCGCCCACCTCGTTGTACCGATTGGTCGGGTGCGGCTTCGAAAGGTTCATCGCCATGTCGACGTAGGTGCAGCCCGCCTCGTAGGCCGCCTCGAAAATGGGGTCGTTCAGCCGCGGGTCGCAGGCGTTGACGATGATGTCGATCTTGTGCGCCTGGGCGAGGGCGACGAGGTCGGCCTTGCTGCTGGCGTCGACCTTGGCGGTCGCGAAGCGCGCCGAGTTGTCGAGAGCCTTCAGGGCATCGATGCAGCGCTGCTCATTGATGTCGGCGAGCACGAAGTGGTCGAAGAACGACCGCGTTTCGGCAATGGACGCCATGCTGGCCCCGACTCCGCCGGCTCCGACGACGAGAATGCGGCTCACGAGTGGGGGTTCCTTGCAGACGGCGGATGCGGTGGCATCCGAGCTCCTTCAGGCTACCGAGGTGATCCACTCCGCTCGTGCGATAGCGCACGAGGCCCCGTTGTGCTCGCTTGGTCGCGGCCTCTGTCTATGGGCGAGCACGTTGGATCACTCGCCAGGGAAGCAATACGTAATCTCACTGAACTTGTCTTTGGCAAAGGCATACACCAATCGCAACGGCTGATCCCCCACGTTGTAGGCGACATGTTCAGCATTCGGCGGAATCCACACGGCGTCACCCGCCGCGAGCGAATGTGTCGCGCCATCGACCATCACTTCTCCTACACCCGAGACGATGTAGTACACCTCGGCCGGCGCGTGCGTGTGACCGCGCGGCGGTCGAACAGCGCCAACAGGAATCTCAGCGACACCCACGACCAACTCGGTGGTTGGCATCGTGTCGCCACCGATGAGTTCCCACCAACGCACGCTGCCACGTGAGGCACTCGACCACTCGTGCTGCGGCACGTCGCCTGCGCGAGTGATGACCGCGCGCAGCGGCTGCGAATCACGCACCAACGCGACGTTCGAACGTCGTTACCGCAGCTGGCATCGAATACGGACCCTCGCCGCACCTGCCCGTGCCGGCACCCGCAATCGAAATTGTCTCGACTCCACCACTTGATTGCATTGTCGCGTAGATGCGCGTGGTGCTGAGATTGCCTTTCGCGATTGGCGATGTCAGACCGTCGAAGCACGCAACTTCACCCGGCTTGACCGCAGTGAACTCCGGGTTCCGCAGTCCGGACTTTTCTGGTGTGAACTCATAGATTCCCTCGGGCAGGCCCGCAATTTTCGACTGATTCCCGATGGAGAACCTAAGAGTGCCGTCGTAGGTGTATTTAGGAAAGAGAGCGATGTGCAGGTCTTCAATTGCCGCCCAGTCTCTCTTACCCACCGCCAGCCAGACCCCCGACAATGTGTTCGGGTAATCGTGATCGACGCGTCCACAGGTGTTCTTCGGATTGATC
>RGSV01000056.1 GCA_010025655.1 Acidimicrobiia bacterium | reverse complement strand
GCGGTGATGAAGTCGTCAAAGGGCAAAGCCGACGGCAAGGCCGTAACGGCGCTGCTTCAGGCGAAGGCCGCTTCGTAATCACTATCGTCGCCTCGGCACGCCGGCCCTGAAGCCGTGTGACCAATGCCCGCTCAACAACAGCATTCGCGTTTGCCGAGAGTTGTTAGGCAAGCCTAACATATAGGTATGGCTGCCAGTTTCCTTATCACCCTGCGCGAGGGACTTGAGGCCTCGCTGATTCTTGCGATTCTTCTCACCTATCTCAAGAAGACCAATCGTTGGGCCGATGCGCGATACGTGTGGAACGGCACCGCGGCGGCGATTGGCGTTTGCCTCGTCGCCGGTATTGCGATTTTCCTCGTGCTTGATGGCATGAAAGGCAAGCTCGAATACGCCGTTGAGGGTTTCATTGCGCTGTTTGCAATGGCGGTGCTCACCCACATGATTTTTTGGATGCGCGCGCACGCTCGATCGCTCGGTCAAGAACTTCGTGACAGAGTAGATCGTTCGGCTTCGTCGGCGCTCGCCATCATTGCGTTTGCGGCAGTGGCGCGTGAGGGGCTCGAGACGGTGCTGTTTTTGTTGTCTGCCAAAACTGAAACTGCGTCGGGCAGCCAGGTGGTCGTCGGCGGAATCCTCGGTCTTGTGTTGTCGGTGGTGCTTGGTGTGGCCGTTTACCGCAGTGGTAATCGCCTGAATCTGAAGACGTTCTTCAACGTGACTGCTGTGCTCTTGTTGCTGTTCGCGGCTGGTCTTGCAGGTAAAGCCGTGCACGAGTTGCGTGAGCTCATCGGCTGGGAGGATGGCTGGCTAGTGCAACCGATGTGGACCATCGAGTCGGGAATCTGGTCGAGCGGCACCTTCTATGACTTCATGCGCGGCCTCTTTGGCTGGCACAGTTCGCCAGAAAACATTCGTGTCATTACCTACTTCGCCTATCTGGTGCCAGTTGTTGCGCTTTATCTGCGTGGCGCATCGTCGCCTGCGGCTGGCACGAAGGCGAAGGAAAAGTCGCGGGAGTCAGCGCAAGTAGCCTGACCTCGTGGCGCGTACGTCGGAGACGAAAGTCGACGTGAAACCGCGCAGCCGCGATGTCACCGACGGTCTGCAAAAGGCCGCGTCGCGCGCGATGTTGCGGGCAGTCGGGCTCGGCGATGGTGACTGGGAAAAGCCGCAGATCGGTATCGCATCGGCGTGGAATGAAGTAACGCCCTGCAACGTGTCGTTGCGTCGCCTCGCTGAGCAGTCAAAACTCGGCGTTCGTGCCGCGGGCGGCGTGGCGCTCGAGTTCGGCACCATCACGGTGAGCGATGGCATCAGCATGGGCCACGAAGGCATGCGCGCGTCGCTCGTGAGTCGTGAAGTGATCTGCGACAGCGTCGAAACGGTGGTGCACGCCGAGCGGTTTGACGGCTTTGTTGGTCTCGCTGGTTGCGACAAGAGCATTCCTGCAATGTTGATGGCCGCCGCACGACTAAATCTGCCGAGTGTCTTCGTCTACAACGGGTCGATTCTCCCCGGCGTACACAAGGGGAAAAACATCGACATCACCACCGTGTTCGAAGCAGTTGGTGCATGTGCCGCTGGCACCATGTCGCGCGACGAAGTCGACGAGATCGAGCGCGCGGCCTGCCCCGGCGAGGGTGCGTGTGGCGGCATGTTCACCGCGAACACGATGTCGAGCATCGCCGAGGCGATGGGCATGAGCCTGCCGGGCACCGCATCGCCGCCAGCCATCGACGCTCGTCGTGATGCCGACGCTCGCCGCGCTGGCGAAGCGGTGGTAAATCTGCTGCGACTCGGCATCATGCCGCGCGACATCATGACCAAGAAGGCGTTCGAAAACGCGATTGCCATCGTCAACGCGCTCGGTGGCAGCACCAATGCGGTCTTGCACTTGCTCGCACTTGCCAATGAAGCCGGCGTGAAACTGTCGCTCGACGACTTCAATCGCATCGCTGCGAAAGTGCCACACATCGCCGACACCAAACCAGGTGGTCGCTATCACATGACCGACATCGACCGCATCGGTGGTGTTCCAGTTGTGATGAAGCATCTGTTAGACGAGGGTCTCTTTCACGGCGACGTCATGACCTGCACCGGCAAGACGATGGCGGAGAACTTGGCTGATCTCAACCCGCCGACGCCCGACAATGACGTGATTCGCACGGTGCGCGCACCGATTCACGCCGAGGGTGGCATCAACATTCTCAGTGGCTCGCTCGCACCGAACGGCGCGGTCGTGAAGGTTGCCGGTCTCTCGCACGACCAGAAGTCGTTCGAGGGCACAGCGCGCGTGTTCGACGGCGAAGACGGTGCGATGGCTGCGATCATGGCCGGTGACATCGCGCCTGGCACCGTGCTGGTGATTCGTTACGAGGGCCCGAAGGGTGGCCCGGGCATGCGCGAGATGCTGGCCATCACCGGTGCTTTAAAAGGTGCAGGTCGCGGCGCCGACTGCGCACTCATCACCGACGGACGTTTTAGCGGTGGCACGTGGGGTTTCTGCATTGGTCACGTGGCGCCCGAGGCCGTTGACGGTGGACCCATTGCCTTTGTGAACGATGGCGATCGCATTCGCATCGACGTGCCGACGAAGCGACTCGATTTGTTGGTCGACGATGCGACGCTCGCTGAACGTCGTCGCGGGTGGAAGCCCAACCCGCCGCGCTACACGAGTGGTGTGCTCGCCAAGTTCGCGAGACTCGTGCAAGGTGCCGACACCGGCGCCATCACCAACATCATTTCGTAGCCCCGACTAGTCACCAATCTCCTCCAGAGCCATCGGGTTGGCAGCATGCTTACAGCATGCTACACTCATGCCATGGCTGCAATTCAGATCAAAGACGTACCCAACCGCATTCATGAGCTTGCTCGTCGCCGGGCAGAAAGCCTCGACCTGACGCTCGGCGACTATGTGCTCTCGCTCATTCGTAACGACCTGGAACGCGGCGACGTCAAGGAGTGGCGCCAACGAATGCTGGCGCGGCCCGTCATCAATCTTCCGAAAGGGCTCGTGATGGACGTCTTGGATGAGGGACGCAACAGGAAGTGATTCTTGATGCCTCAGTAGGCGTCGAGATCGCCGTTGGTAGTGAGGCTGGTCGACGAGCGCTGAAGCGTCTGTCTGACAATGTGTTTGTGCCTGAACTTTTCTATGCCGAAGTTCCGTCGATTCTTCGACGACTTGTTGCATTGAAAAAGTTGAGTGTTAAACAAGCAGATGCGGCGCACGAGTGCATCAGTGGTCTGGCGTTTACGGCCTTGCCGGTGCATCATTTGCAGAGTGAAATCTGGCGCTTGAGCACGATGGTGAGTGCCTACGACGCCCACTACGTGGTGCTCGCCCGTGAGACCGACATGGTGCTGCTCACCTGCGATCGTCGACTGGCGACCCATCGTCGTCTTGGCATCTCGTGTGAGCTCATCGACAACTGAATCGCTGCGCTCGTTGCCCGCGACCTACCCACTGGTAACTTGTGGGCATGCCTGAGTTCTCCCTTTCGCTCAATGATGACCAGCAGCAATTGAAGGATTGGATCCACGAGTTTGCCGTCGACGTGATTCGTCCGGCCGCTCACGAGTGGGACGAGCGCGAGGAATTCCCGTGGCCCATCGTGCAAGAGGCAGCGAAGATCGGCCTCTACGGTCTCGACTTCATTATGAATGCGATGGGCGATGCGAGCGGTCTCACGCTGCCCGTCGCGATCGAAGAAATCTTCTGGGGTGATGCCGGCATCGGCATGGCAATCATGGGTTCGGGTCTCGCTGCGGCGGGTATCTCGGGCAACGGCACGCCCGAGCAGGTGATCGAGTGGGTGCCGCAGTGCTACGGCACGCCCGACGACGTGAAGATCGGCGCGTTTTGCGTAAGCGAACCCGATGCGGGCAGTGACGTCAGCTCGTTGCGTACGCGTGCGGTATACGACGAAGCAAAAGATGAGTGGGTGCTGAATGGCACGAAGGCATGGATCACTAACGGCGGTATTGCCAACGTGCACGTCGTAGTCGCAGCAGTCGACCCCGAGTTGAAGGGCCGCGGTCAGGCCTCGTTCGTGGTGCCGCCAGGAACCAAGGGTCTCTCACAAGGTCAGAAATACAAGAAGCATGGCATCAAGGCGAGCCACACCGCCGAAGTGGTGCTCGACGATGTGCGCGTGCCAGGGCGCTGCTTGCTCGGCGGCAAAGAAAAGTTGGATGCGAAGTTGGCGCGTGCACGCGAGCGCGGCAAGTCGGGCGAAGCCCAGCCAGCGATGAAGACGTTCGAGGCGACACGCCCCGCGGTTGGTGCACAGGCACTCGGCATCGCACGCGCGGCGTACGAATACGCGCTCGACTACGCCAAAGAGCGCAAGGCGTTCGGCAAGCCGATCATCATGCACCAGGCGATTGCGTTCAAACTGGCGAACATGATCACGCGCATCGACGCATCACGCCTACTCATCTGGCGTGCGGCATGGTTGGCGCGCAACGGCGGCTTCAAGAACGGCGAAGGCTCGATGAGCAAGTACTACGCGTCAGAAACTGCGGTGCGCGTGACCGAAGAGGCGATTCAGATTCTCGGCGGTTACGGCTATACGCGCGAATACCCGGTCGAGCGCTGGCACCGCGACGCGAAGATTCACACCATCTTTGAGGGAACTTCCGAGATTCAACAACTCGTGATTGCGCGCGCCATCAGCGGGATGCGAGTGGAGTAGTCAACAAAGCGATACAACTGCCGATCCAATCAACAAGAGAGTTCCTGAATCTGACTTGACCACGTTGGTTGTGGTGCAGACACATTCAGTGAGTGGCCTTGCTCTCTACGACTCTCGCCGGGATACCGACAACTACTGAATTCGGTGGCACATCTCGAGTTACAACCGCACCCGCTCCAACCGTTGAACCATCTCCTACCTTGATTCTTGGCAGAACAGTGGCATTTGTGCCGATAAACACATTCTCACCGATGATGACTTCCCCTGCCAGCGCCGCGTTTGGACCAATATGTGAACAATCTTTCACTACACAGTCATGGTCAATGTTTGCCCCAGTGTTGATGATGACGTGCTCACCAATCGTTGCCCATGGTCCGACCGTGGCACCAGCCATTACTTGACAAGCCAACCCGATCTTCGCCCTACTGCTGATCACAGATGAACGGTGAACAACTTGACGTTGCAGAAAACCAAATGCCGACATCAGGGCGCCGATTGATCGCCGCTCTGGACCCCGCCCACCACCGATTGCAATCACGCTGTCAATGTGACCTGCGGTGAGTCCAGAGTTGGAGAGATGACTTAGGAATCTCGAAACACCATCCTCACCATACGAGATGGGCACATTAGGAAAGGGTGATGTCAGATCGCGGTTGTTGTCAAAGCAGTGAATGACGCTTATGTTTTCATCTCTGAGGATGTCGAAGACAACTTTCCCTTGTCCAGTCACACC
Organism: Acidimicrobiia bacterium; assembly: GCA_010025655.1. Taxonomy (GTDB): domain Bacteria; phylum Actinomycetota; class Acidimicrobiia; order Acidimicrobiales; family Ilumatobacteraceae; genus F1-60-MAGs027. The sequence continues at coordinate 1,647 of RGSV01000056.1, read as the reverse complement.
CCAGATCACGCAGGGTCTCATGTGTTCTCCCGAACTCATATCTCGAGCCGTTCTCGAATGGACCGAACAACGAATCTCACTTGATCCGTGCTCATGTCATGAAACGATGGAAGATTGATTGACACCGGTGGAATTTTGTACGCCCATCTCCCTTGCGCATCCGAGATCTGAGATTTGGCGAATGGTGGGGTTGAGGTAAGAGGAGCAAAGAAGGGACGAATATCAATGTCGCAATCATCTCGAAGTTCCCTTTGTATTCGGGTTGAGAGATTGGAATTTGCTGAAGGTTCTGACAGCACAACTGTTGGCATCCAGGCACCAGTTTCGCAATCTGGTGGTGAAGAGTTGAATCCCCAGACATTCACTTTTGCCTTGGAGAACTCTTCGACGTACAAGTTTAGAATTTGTCTTTTTCGCTTCACAAGAGTTGAAAATCTCTGCATTTGAGCGCAACCAACAGCTGCTTGGAGGTTGCTCATCTTGTACTTGAAACCTATGACGTCAGGCCAGAACATTCGATTCGAGTCCCTTGACCGACCGTGATTGGAGAGTCGTAAAACACTTTCGTAGAGCTCAGAGTCATCTGTTACGAACATCCCTCCTTCGCCCGTTGTGACGGTCTTTGAGCCGTGGAAAGAAAAGACTCCGAATGCCCCCAAGCTGCCAGCTGATTTGCCTAGATAGGTCGAGCCGAGCGCTTCAGCTGCGTCTTCAATCACGGGTATTTGGTGCCTTTTCCCGATCTCAAGTAGCTGATTCATCTCGCACAGGTTGCCGTAGAGGTGAACTGCGATGATCGCTTTGGTTCTATCAGTTATGGCCTCCTCAACCGATACAGGGTCTAGACACCAGGTTCTCGGAAGAATGTCGACAAAGACAGGTTTCGCACCTAGATGAACGATTGGCGCCGCAGTTGCAACCCAATTTGTGTCAGCCATGATTACCTCATCGCCCGGTCCGATTCCTAGGGCGCTTAGACCTAGGTGCAGTGCACCTGTACAACTGCTAGTTGCGATGGCATACCTGACGCCAAGGTGACTCCTAAAGAGCTCCTCAAATCTTGTCACGTAGTTGTTGTGACTGGCCCCCCATCCATTCCGAGCAGCGTCAGTTGCAAACTCAACCTCCAAGTCGCTGATTGAAGGTCTGGCGTATGGGATCTTCACATCTGCCAGCTAGTCACGGACCAAACGGAAACAAAACAAAGGCTGATGCCTCATGTTACCGAGAGTTGGAAGCCCCAGGTTGGTTATATGTCGGAAGTTCGCCATTTGATCTGCGAATTCCATGCGCGTTGATCGAAAGGAACAACTCTGTTTGAAAGAGAAAGGAATCATGGAGCGACATACGCTCGTGATCATGACACCGCGAACTGCTGGAGAGTTGGCGAGGCTTATCGACCACACGCTGCTTGCGCCCGAAGCAACTCGTGACGAGGTGTTGGCCACGTGCCGAGATGCGGCCCTGTGGCGAGTTGCCGCGGTGTGCCTCTCGCCGTCGTGGTTGCCGCTGCCCGTTGGTGTGCTTGGTGAGGGAGTACGCGTGTGCACCGTAGTCGGCTTTCCGTCTGGCGCGCACACCTCAACGATGAAAGCCGCCGAAGCTGCCGAAGCTGTCCGCAACGGCGCTGAAGAGATTGACATGGTG
>RGSV01000055.1 GCA_010025655.1 Acidimicrobiia bacterium | reverse complement strand
GACGATGTGGTACTCGTCAGACTCTGAACCGGGGTGCAGCATCGTCGCACCGAGGCAGCCAGGAAATGACTTCACTGCTCTCATCGGTCTTACGTCGCGACTTGCCATCGCACCGTTTCGAATTCGCTGGCATCGCCGCAGAATGTTGCCGCAGGATCAGCGTGTCGCCAAGTAACGCGCAGTGGTGGCGGGGGCAGGATTTGAACCTGCGACCTTCAGGTTATGAGCCTGACGAGCTACCGGACTGCTCTACCCCGCGTCGGGTCTCGTCAGCCTACCGCCACACATGATGATTTTTCGCCGACGACGCCACGAACTCAGCAACACACTCGCGCAGATGCGCGACGACCTCAATACCTTGCGCACCGCATTGCAACAACGCGACGCCGACCTGCAGACGATGAAGACTTCACTTGCGGGTGTGACTGCGCGACTCAGCACTTTTGATGAACGACTGACCCAGATGGCATCGACGCTCACCAACCAGTTTCACGAACTGGATGCCGAGATTCAGAAACTCGCCGCAACTTCAGATGCGGCAACGGCCGAGCGTGTTGAGCAGTTGCGAACGAGTCAGACTCGTCTGGCCAGCGAACAAGCCCGCTACGCGATTGCCTTTCGACAAGATCTAGCAGAACTGGCAGAACTGCTGCGTCGCGCCCGTTAGTTGAGCAGCGCGTCACCCATCAATGAGGGCGATCGCTCGACGCACCAAGTCGCGGGCTTGCGCCAACTTGGCCTGATACTCCGCAAAGTCGGGCGGGCTCTTAGCGAGCGCCGCATTTGCTTCATCAAACAATGCATCAGCACGCGCGAGCAACTCCGCAGCGGTCAATGAATCCACATCAACCGCGATGGTTGTCGTTGTTGCGGTACCAGTCGTACCTGTGGTGCCAGTCGTCGCGTCGGGTGTCGGGTCAACAGGTGCCACCGTGCCGTCGTTGATGCGCTCACCCAGATTGGTAGAGAAGCCGGGGAACAGTTGACCCACTGCTTCGGTGAGACTGTCGGCCATGACGACGCGATTGTCGTATGACACCAAGAATTTGCGCACGAAAATCTGTTTGGCGCTCGGGTCATCAGGACGCACGAAGAGCGGACGTACGTACATCAACCCGCGTTGCACCGGCACCACTTGGAGATCACCAAAGATGACTCGCGACCCGCGTTGGTCGAGCAAGGTGATCTGCTGCGCAATCACCGGGTCACTACCAAACTCTGCTGCGACAGTCGCCGGACCTTCGGGCAGCGGCTCGGGCATCTCAAAGACGCTGATCTTGCCGTACGAACCCGGGTCGCTCGACACGACCATCAGTGCGCGCAGCTCTTTGCGGGCATTGTCGGCAGAGAAGGGCACGAATGGACGCACCATCGAAAAGGTTGGATCACCCAAACCATCAGCGCCGTGGAACATCGTGTAGTAGGGCTCGAAACGCAACACGCTTGCGTCTTGTACGTCGATGCCCTCGACACCGCCAATGCCAGTGCCGCCAACGAGCCCTGATACTGCCTCGGGTTCACTTGCTGGTGCTTGGGCGACGCTCCACGCAGCATCACGATTGAAGAACAGTGTCGCGTCATCGAATTGATAGCGGCCATAGACGTTCGTCTGCACGCGGAAGAGGTCCTCCGGATACCGGAAGTGTTCAACCAACGCTTCAGGTGCCTCAGAAACCGGCGAGAAAAGGGCAGGGAACGCCCTCTGCCACGCAGCAATCAGCGGGTCGCTGTCATCGACCACATAGAACGTCACGTCACCACTGAAGGCATCGACGACGGCTTTCACGCTGTTGCGCACGTAATTGAACGGCACGTTCAATCCACCACCAGGTGACAACTGGTCGATGTTTGCCTGTTGTGCGTAGGGATATCGATCGCTAATCGTGTAGGCGTCAAGCACCCACTGCACCGTGCCATCGACGACCACTGGGTATGGGTCGGCGTCAAACCGTAGAAACGGAGCCAGGCGAGCAACCCGTTCGGTGACGTTGCGATCATGCAAGATGCGTGACTGTGACGTGATGAGACCAGAGCCAAAGAGGTTGTATTCGCCGTAGTTCACCGCATATGCCACACGACGCAGTGTGGACGACAATTGCACCCCACCCGTGGTGGGTTCTTTCGTTGCTGAACCTGTGCAAGGTTGCTCGATTTGCTCGGTGTTGACAAGTGCGTACTCGTCGATGCCCTCACCGAAGTACAACTCGGGTCGAGTGACGCCAAGGTCGAGATAGACGGGGCGACCATCGCTGGTCGTGCGGCTGGCGGGCGCAGCGATGACATCACAGCCGTGGGTATAGAGCAAGTGACGCGACACCCACGTGCGGTTTGGAATACCCGCTGAATTCAGCTCGCGCGCCGACACCATCACCTGCTGAACTCGGCCATCGACCTCGTATCGGTCGACGTCAAGATCGCGCACTGCGTAGAACGACGTCTGACCTTCATCAAGAATGAAGCGGTCACGCATCTGGAACGGGTCGAGCTGTCGCACGTTGCGCAGCGGTGCCGGATTGCTGTTGAGTTCGGCCCCACTTAGCGGCTCGAGTTCAACGACGCTGCGCGTGATGTCACCGAGACCCATTGCAAACTTGGTTGCTTCGATATTGCGATCGATGTAGGGCAATTCCTTGGTGCTTACGTTGGGTTGCACCGAGAAGCGCTGCACGATGGCCGGGTACACCCCACCTGCGGTGATGGCAATCACGATCCACAGCACCGTTGCCAGTATCGGCAGGCGCCAGCCGCGTTGGCGGAAGTTGGCGAGAAACAGCAGCGCCACGGCGAGCGACACCAAGATCATCAACTGTGTGGCCGGCAGTTGCGCGTTCACGTCGGTGAATGTTGCACCCTGCACGACACCGCGAGTCGAACGCGTGAGGTCGTAGCGCGAATACCAGTAGTCAATGGCGCGCACAATTGAGAGTGCTGCAAACAGCACACTGAGGTGGAACTTCGCTTGTGGCGTGACCTTACGGCCTTGAATCTGCAGACGTATGCCACCGTTCAATGCATGCGCGCCGGCGGTGACGATGGCAATCAAGACCAGCGCGGCAAACGACCAATCGACAACGAACTGAATGAACGGCAGACGCATGAGATAGAAACTCGCGTCTTGGTTGAACAGAGGGTCGGCAACGCCGAATGACGTTGTATTCCGGAAGAGCATCCAGTCTTGCCACTGTGACGCCGCGGGAGATCCAACGAGGAATCCCAACACGAGAGCAACGACAATGCGGAACAGCATGCGACGACCGGCACTCAAGCTGCGATACCCGGCGAGTGCTTGCTCGCGAGCCGTCAAGGGAATCGTCTCGGGTCGCAAGCGATCGGCCACCCACATGTTCAGCGCAAGTACAAGGGCAAAGACCAAGGTGAATGCCGATGCGAGCCCGAGACGCGAGAGGAGGATTCCCCAGAACACATCAGTGCGTTCCAGCGATTGGTGCCATAGCACGTCGATATAGAAGGCCGCGACACTGCGCGCCGAAACGAATAGCAACACGATGACGATCAGCACCAGCGACAGCAGCACGCGACTGCGACGCGGACGACGCAGGTTGAACCCGCCAGACGGGAACAATGGCTGGCGAGGCAGATCCCCGGGGATGCGCATTGCGCGTCAGGCTACTTGTCGGCGGGAATCACGAGACAGCGACAACCGTCATGCGCGAGCGGATGCAGCTGCCCCGTCGGAAATGCCTCACCATGACGAATCGCGCCCGCGAGAGCATTATCTTCAGCATCTGCGCATGCAGGGCCATTGGCGTCAACCACCCAACACACCTTGCCGGCCGTGTCACACGCGGTGAAAACACCTCGTGCATATGCGAAATGCGCGACGTCAGTCACCACCTTGGTGAGCGTCTCGCTACGCGCCTGCTTGAACGTCGAGCGCACTTCACCGATGATGGCATCACGGTCGTCGACATGACTCTCGAGTGCGGCCCGTACACGTTCGTGCAGCTGGCGCAACAGGTCGCTCACGATGATGTGTGCAACGCCTTCGACGACGCCGTCGAGCGCAGACGTGCGCAGGTCGGCGCGGCGTGCACTCTGAATCGTGCGCGCGGCTTCAACAGCAATACTCGTGAGTTCTTCACGAAGCGCATCTGCATAACGACGAGACTGTTGCTCGAGGTCGTGCAGCACGGCGTCGGGGCTCAACGACGTGCGCTTGCCACCCACGTGGGTGATGATGGCATTCTCGTCGTCAGCCAAGACACGCTTGGCGATGCGCACCATCGCATCAAGCACCGCGGTAATCGTCGCTGCACGATGCTCGAATACCGATTGGTTGAGCGTTGGCATGACGGGCGCTGTTGATACCACGCTGGATGTCGGCTCGGAAGGTGTTGATTTGGCAAGATCCTTCGTCGTCTCAGTGGCGACCCGACGTGAACTCGAGGCACGTAGACGCTGGAACAACTCATCGACGCGGTCGTGTGCATCGCGCGATTCCCCCTGCGGGTCGGTGCTTGGTGTCGCAGACGTGTTCGGCGCTTGCGGCGTCGCTTCGACACGCTCGAAAGCCGGGTGCAAGGGGGTGACCGCTGGTGCAGTCGGCGACACGTCTTTCTTGCGGCGACGATCAAAGAGGCTCACCACCTCGGCCATCGGCTCATCAGAGGTGGCTCCGGATTCACTGGTCGCCGCGGATTCACTGGGCACCGTGGGCGTGTTGGTCGTTGCGGGCTCGATTGGCGCCGTGGGCTCGGGCACGGTGGCAACCGTGGGCTCCACCTCGGCGGTCACCGGCTCATCGGTAGGCGATTCGACGGGGCCGTTGTCGTTGGTCATGCCGTCAGCCGTGGTTGATGTTGCACCTTCGTTCAGCGAATCACTCGCCTCGGTTGTCGTCGACGCTTCTGGCTCAACGACGATGCCGCGATCAGGTGTGTTGTCGGCATTCGGATCCTCAAACTTGCGCACATCGAAAAACTGTGCATCGGTGTCGCGAGTCGGGCGTGGCGGTGGTGGCGCGTCGGGTGGTGCCAAGGGGGGCACGATGCCAGCATCGCGAATTGCTTCATCAAAGGCATTGAGATCGCCGACGACGCCTGATGCGGCACTGCGGGCTCGTTCGAAGGCACTGATGAGCCGGTCGCGCTCTTGCACCAACCGCTCGAGTTCGCGGCGTGCCTCGTCGGTGCGACGTGCCAAGTCAGCCAGCACCCGCTCGCGATAGGCGCGCACTTCGGCCACCATCTCGCGACCCTGTTCTTTGGCGAGTTCGATCTCCTGTTCGGCCTCGGTCGTTACATCAGTACGACGGCGCGAAGCTTCGGTGGTTGCTTCCTCAAGCACGCGGGCTGCCTCGCGGCTGGCCTCGCGAACAATGTTCTCCGCTGACTCGGCTGCGCGATCACGCATCGCCTGGGCAGCCTCGCGGGCGGCACTCAACACCCGTGCAGCCTCGGCGCCGAGCAACTCGGTCACCGTTGCTTCGTCGACGGCACTCATGTCCATCGGACCACGGGATTGCAGTGCCTTGAGTTCGCTCTGCAAAAACCGTTCGCGTTCGATCAGACGACTGACCTCGACTGAAACTTGTCGCAGAAAGTCGCGTACCTCGTCTTCGCTGTATCCGCGGCGCGACATCGTGAACTGCGCTGAGGCAATGGCGGCCGGCGACGATGGGTCTGGTCGCTGAATGTCGAGGGCCATGCCCTCAAGAATACGCTCGCGTCAGTCGTTCGGAGTGGCACTCACGAATGGGTCGCCACCAATCTGCTGCAAGATGTCGAGCGCATCCTGCAGAGTCGCTACCGTTTCGACTCGCATCGTTGCTCCGCCGATCTTTCGCGCCGCGGTGATGTCGGCAGCCGACTGCGATGCCGGAATGAGAAAGAGTCTGGCCCCCGCAGCGCGTGCGGCCACAGCCTTTTGTCGCACTGCACCGATTGCACCGACGGTCTCATCACCGTTGATCGTGCCGGTCACCGCCACCTTGGTGCCGCCTGTCAACGACCCCGATGAGAGTTCATCAAGCAGAGCGAGAGTAAAGGCAAGACCACCCGATGGCCCACCAATGGAATCAGTGTCGATGCCAATCTCAAATGGCGTCTTCACGGTTCGTGTGTCACGCGGCATGATGCCGATGATCGTTCGCCCGCTGTCATCGGGGGCGGCAATCAACTCGACCTGCACGGTGGTTGGTTCTTCTGCGCCACCGCGCAGCACCTCAATCGCGACGACATCACCCGGCTTCTTTGCTGACACGACATCTATGAGCGACGGCAACGTCGGCGTCGGTCTGCCATCAAACGTGATGATCACATCATCAACCAGCAGTTGTTGACAAGCACTCTGCGGTCGAGGTGCATCTTCACACACCAGTTCGTCGATGACGACATCGCCGTAGGCGAACTCAGACTCAATTCCGAGGCGCGTGAAGGCAACGAACTCGGCGATCTGTTTCGATGACACCATCGCTTGAGAATTCGCTGCGCGTTGCTGGGCCGGTGTTTGGGTACCAAAGCGTTCTGTGAAGGTCAGGATTTCCACATCGTCATCGATCCAGCCAGTAAACGCATCGAGCAACGAGAGTTTGCTACCGAGCGCCGTGACAAACAGTGTGTCGCCCTCAGTCGGATACCGAGTTGCGAAGTTCGCGACGTCATCACCAAACGTCATGCGCTCTGACACCGACTCTGCCGAGCCGGGCGCAAGTTCCCACAACTGCATCGGCACGAACGATGCCGCGACAACGCTGAGCATTACGAGCCAGGCGACGGTCAGCGCCGGCAACGCCCACCAGACTCGACGCGCGGCAGACGACGATGCGGGAGGCGGGGGTGGTGGCAAAGGTACGCTGGAAGGCGCCGTGATGACGTCGTCGTTGCTCTTGGCGTCCATGACCGTCTCCGAGGTTACGAGCAGAATTGCTGTTGTCGGCACAGTCGCCGTCGTGGGGCTCTTGCTCCTGGCCCGAACTGGCACACCACGGCGGCGCGCATCGGTTGCTGAGCGTGCGCGCGTACTGCGGGTGGAGGCATTGCCGCTGCGGCGCGGTCGAACCCGCCAGACGTTGCATCTGGTTCCGCTTGCGGTTCTCGTTGGGGCCACTGGGATCGGTCTAGGAATCGTCTTGTCACTGCTTTTTCTCTTGGTCTTGAGCGCCGCCGGGCAAGGTGTGGGCTAAGCGATGCGCATTCTTGTGACCGGAGCTGACGGCTTCATCGGCTCACATCTCACCGAACGACTCGTTGCAGACGGTCATGATGTTCGAGCTTTCGTGATGTACAACTCAT
>RGSV01000054.1 GCA_010025655.1 Acidimicrobiia bacterium | reverse complement strand
GCAATTACCAGCGGGGAGCCGACATCTATCCGAATGGCAAGGCCTACTTCGGCAACTTCGTCGAGAACTATGTCAATTGGCGCGACTCACATAACCGAACCTTTGAGACAACATTGCGTGAGATGCGCGGCAAGGTCAGTGCGTGTGTGACCACAGGCGCGTACAACGACATCTTCAATGAAGGTGACCTCATTATGGAATTGCGGGGAACACTCCGCTAAACCCAGATGGTGTGCGGCTGCGTTAGAGCGTGAGGTAGATCGCGCCGCCGGTCTCGGTGACTTTGTATTGCGTCAACGCGCGACTTGCCGGGCCCTCAACCACGGCACCCGTCGTGAGGTTGAACAGCGAACCGTGCGAGATGCAATAGAGCTGGTTGGCAGAATTCACCGTGACAAGCGTGCCTTGGTGCGTGCAGGCACGATTGAACGCGACAACACCGGCCGAGGTGCGGGTGACCACGACGGCGAAGTTGCGTCCACCCGAACTCACTACGACGTTCTCACTCTTGCCGACTGAGAGGGCTGACGAGTCGAGCACTTTGATGCCGTCAGCGGCGGGCTTGGCGGGTTGTTGCGGCTTGGCTGTTTCTTTGGCCCGCTTCCATACGCGAGCGCCGTTGGCCTCGACGCACTCAAACGTCTTGCCGCCAGAGGTCGTGCGCCGACCCACCTTCTTGCAGGTGTCGCCGGCGCGAATCGTCGGCGCTGCATCGACGGCCGATGGTGAAGTGAGAAAAGCGACGAAACCACCAGCGAGCATTCCGAGTATCTTGCGTCGAGACAAATCGGCCATGGCAACAGGGTAGGGCAATACGCTGACTGCCAATGACCCCGAGCCAAAACATTCGACGAATCTTGCGTCGTGCGATGGCGCTCGCGCTGGTCGCCGCAACGGTTGCAGCCGCCGCGGCAAGTGCCAAAGTCAGACCTGATGCTGAGGGCCCAGCGCGGGTGCTAGTGCTCGGCGACTCGGTGTTCAATGCATTCAACCATGTTGAGTCGGCGGCGAAATTGATGAACAATCGCCAGTCGACCATCTTCGCCACCCAGGGTTGTCAACGACTGCTCCACGAAGGATGCATGGACTTCGCCAAACTGAGCGCTCTGCAACAGTTACGTCGACACGCGGGCAAGTTCACTGACGTAGTGGTAATCGGCACCGGCTACAACGACCGCATTGGCCCGGACTTCAAGCAGGCGGTCATTGCCATCACCGATGAAGCCCGTACCCAGGGCGTCGACGTGCTGTGGGTGACGTACCGTATCGCCGGCAATGTACGCGGTAAGTCTCGTGTGCTCAACGAACAGCTCGCTCGTTTCGACAAGAAGATTGACAATCTCCATGTCGCCGACTGGGATACCTTTAGTCGTGACACCGATGGTTGGTTTCGTGACGACAACGTACACCTCATCACGCGCGGTGCCATTGGCTTGGCGCAACTGCTGAACACGTCGCTTGCACCGATTCTTGCGGCGCGCGATGCGGCGGCGGCCACGACGCCGTAGCAGCAGCTCTGCGGCCACCCGAGTCGGGGCCGCTAGCGGAACTCAACCGACGAATACTGACCGATGCGGTCGGCGCGGTGGCGAGTGTCAATGGTGCGAATCGTGCCGCTGCGCACGCGCATGACCAAACTCTGTGAAGTTGCGCCATAGGCGTCGTACCGCACGCCGCGCAGCAGGTCGCCGTCGGTCACGCCAGTCGCGGCAAAGAATGCGTCGTCACACTGCACCAGATCATCGGTGGTGAGCACGCGGTTCATGTCGATGCCCGCGGCTTTGGCGAGAGCGCGATCTTCTTCGCCGCGAGCCCACAAGAGCCCCTGAATTTCGCCACCGAGTGCCTTGATTGCCGCCGCCGCGGTGACGCCCTCGGGCGTGCCACCGATGCCCATGAGCGCAGCGCGTTTCCGCGACCGAGAGAAGTCAGTGTGGTGCCGTCGATTGGGTCAACAGCCACGTCGGTCACGGGCTTGCTGCCGTTGCCGACATGCTCACCGTTAAAGAGCATCGGGGCTTCATCTTTCTCACCTTCGCCGATCACGACGACCCCGTCCATGTTCACGGTGTCGAGCAAGTTGCGCATCGCATCGACCGCCGCGCCGTCGGCGGCGTTCTTGTCACCACGCCCGACCCACTTCGATGCGGCGAGCGCCGCCGACTCGGTGACCCGCACGAGCTCCATCGCCAAGTTGCGGTCGGGCTTTTGTGACAACGGCACCGCCCCCAAAGTAGCCCAACGCGACCCGTACTAGCGTTCGCCACGTGACCGACTGGAATCCGAACGACCCCGACGCACAGACCGTGCGCTACGACCTTGGTGATTGGTCGGTCGACGAACGTGTGGAGTTGGTCGAGATGCTGGCTGACGCTGAAATTCGTCACGACTGGGATGGCAACGAGTTGCTCGTACCCGCCGAGTGCGAAGCAGTAGTCGACGCGATGCTCGACGATGTGGAAGATGACGATGGTCCGCCCGTCCTCACGGGCGAGATCGAGGAGTTCGAACTCGACGAGTGGAACCCAGCCGACCGCATGGAGTTTGCTGCCTTGCTTGTCGAACGAGGCATCGGTCACCGCTGGGAAGACAATCTGTTGCTTGTCTCGGTCGATGACGCCGACACCGTTGATGATTTGTTGGATGAGTTTGACCGCTGACGGCCGAGCGTCAGTAGCGTTCCGACGGTGACTGACACTGCGTCGCGTGCCGACGGCGCACGCAGTCTCGGAGACGTGCTCGCCGAAGTCGAAGTGTTCCATTCACGGTCACATTCACCGACGCGGCGGCTGGCCCTCGGTCATCTCATCTTGCCCGTCGAGCCAGCACCTGGCGTCGGCGGCGTGCTGCTCGCAGCGATGGTTGCTACGCACATCGCCCAGATCGACGAAGACCTCACGCCTGACGTGCACAGATTGTTGCAGCAAGTCGAGCGGGCCGATCGCGTGGTGCAACCTCGCTTGCGACACCGCTACCAGATTGACCGGCATGGCCTGACGAGAACCACCCATCGTCTGGTCGGTGACGGCGGTGAGTTCCGTTACGAAATTGACGGCAGTGGCGATGCAGTGCAACACACCCTCGGTGCGATTTACTGCCTCGAACGGCTCGATGTGCTGGCTCGTCAAGCGGTGGCACCAGCCCTCCGTAAGGCGATGCGCTGGCGTGGACCCATCGACTCGACGTTTCTTTCGTATCTCGTGGGAAGTTCAGGCGCAACGATGGCCGGAGTCGTCGACCCACGAGCATGGGCGCTCGACATGCTCGGCTTTCCTGCCGGCACTGTGCGACCGACGAAACGCGAAGTACAACGCCGGTATCGCGAAAGTCTCCGTGATGCGCACCCCGACCACGGTGGCGACGTGACGTTGGCGAGTGGCCGCATCGAACAGTTGGGCGAAGCACGCCGCGTCTTGCTTGCGTCGATTACCTGACGCCACCGGTCACGCCGTGACACAGCGACCAGTGCGCGGGGTCGTTCTGTTTCCAGGTGCTGGTTCGAGTGCTGAGCATCCCGGGCTGGTGGCAATCGCCGATCATCTCGCGTCATTGCCGGTGCATCGTGTTGAGTTCGCCTACCGCGTGGCTGGGCGCAAGATTCCCGATCGCGCACCCATCTTGATTGCCGAAGTTCGTGCGGCAGTCGCCGCCGCGTGCGCGGAGTGGCGATGCAATACGAACGAGATCGTGATCGGCGGCCGCTCGATGGGTGGGCGCATGTGTTCACTCGCCGCAGCGGGTTTCTCGGGCGACTCGCGAGTGACGCAACCCGCAGAAGCACCACTTGACGTTGCTGGTGTCGTGTGTGTCGGGTACCCGCTGCATCCACCGCGTAAACCCACGCAACTGCGAGTCGCTCACTTGCCATTTCTTGCTACGCCATCGCTCTTCATCAGTGGCACCCATGATGACTTTGGCACGCCAGACGAACTGCGCGAGCATCTTGGCACGGTTCGCGGTGCGACCACTTTGCTCTTCATCGACAAGGCACGTCACGACCTTCGTGGTCATGATGCGACGGTTGCCGAACAGATTGCTCGGTGGGTGATGAGCCTCAACAAGTAGTCTCGGCAACCGTGCGTGGTCTCGGCACCCTCATCAACACGGGGCTGGTCATTGCCGGCAGCGGGCTGGGTGTGGCCGTCGGCCATCGAATACCCGAGCGCATGCGCACCACGTTGCTGCAAGTCATTGGTCTGGTCACCATCGCCCTCGGTGTGAGCGATGCGATTGACACGCACAACATGGTGTTTCCGCTGGTCGGCATGGCGCTTGGCGCGTTGCTTGGTGAAGCACTACGAATCGAAGATCAGCTTGAGGCGCTCGGTGCGCGCCTGCAGCGACGATTTGACCGTGGTTCGACGGGCGGCGAGAACCTCTTTGTTAAGGGATTCGTCACGGCGTCGGCGTTGTATTGCATCGGGCCGCTGACGGTGCTCGGCGCCATCGAAGATGCGAGCGGAGAAACCCCGCAGCTCTACATCATCAAAGGGCTACTCGACGGATTCGTCTCGATCATGTTCGCGGCCACCTACGGCATTGGCGTGGCCTTCAGTGCATTGTCGGTGTTCGTCGTGCAAGGTTCGCTGACGCTCGGGGGCACGGGCCTCGATTCATTGCTCGACGACCGCATGCGGGTCGAGCTCTTCGCTGCTGGCGGGCTCGCCGTGATCGGTATCGGCTTCAATCTGCTTGGTGTCACCAAGATTCGCCTCGCCAACCTGCTGCCCGGTCTGCTGTTGACGCCCGTGCTCGTCGCGATCTTCGCCGTCTAGCGCCTCGTTACGCTGCGTTACGCCTCGTTCTTCGGGCGATAGCGCGTCGGGCGCTTCTGGTTGACGTCGGTGCCGCTTGCACCCTCATCGCCGCGCGTTACACGCTTCTTGCGTCGCGGGGCGATCGCGGCCTCTGCCGCCAGGGGCGACAAGAGCCCGCGCAGGCGCTTGGCCTCGCTGGCCACGAGCGAAACCCGGTCTTCGACGACCGACAGGTGCTCGCGAGTCACGTCGATGCCGAGCATCACCGTGGCGTGTGAGAGCCACAAGCGAGTCATGTTGCTCGATGCGTTGTGGGCGTTGATCTCGCGCAAGAGCTCTGCGCTCTCATTCGCCTGTTCTTCGAGCACGGTGTCGATGCGCAGGAGTACCTCGTCGCCCTGTTCGCGCTGCAAGAAGTCGAGACGCACGGTGATGTCGTCGATGAGCACGTGGAACCGACCGCCATCGGTCGTCTTCCACTTCATCTTCGAGCGCTCAAGGATTTCTTGCACCCGTTCGCGCAGGTCGGTGACGGGGTTCTTGACCGCGTTACACACGATGCGGAACTTCGGGCACCACGCGAACACACGCGAAGGGTCGTCGAGGTCGAACGCCAACGTCCATTCGGCGTCTGCGTCGCTGCACGTGGCAAGAGCATCGACGAAGTCGGGCACCATCTTGACTGTGCCCCGACCACGGGTCGTTGCCGTGACTTTAGATGTCATGTTGTAGAGACCGCCACACGACCAGTCGCTTGACACGGTGATATTGCCGTCTGCGATCTCAAGAAGATGGAAGTCAGGCGACGACGTGTTGTCGTCGCGAAACGGATTGAACTCAAAGGGCATGCCCGCACCCGCGAGCAGGAGCATGCGCAGTTCTTTGCCGCCCACCTTTGCCTTGACGACCCGCGTTGACGTGCGCAGTTGAGGAATCTCGGGCACGGTCGTGGTGGCGCACGGAATGGTGTGGGTGCCGAGCGCAGTGATCGTGGTGACGAAGTCATTCTCGACCACGAACTCGACGCCGCCGGGCAGTGCGCCGACCTGGCGACCGACGTTCGCCACTGCGGTGAGTGGCAGTGAGTATGCGCCGGTGAAGTCGCAGGTGTCGCCGACGATGGTGACGGTGTAGGAACGATTCACGAGGTGCCAGTGACGGCGGTTGTTGCTGGCAAAGACGGTGATGTGTCCTTTGGTTTCGTCGCTCATGCGGAAGGGCCAGAGCGCGTCGAAGACGGTCTCGAGTTCGGTGTTGTCGACGATGCCGAGGGAGATGCGAGCAGTCATGAGCGGTCTTTCGGTGAGTGGTTGGGGAACGTTGCGGTCTTGAAACCGACGGGAACCGTGTGAATGCCGTCGGTGGTGTCGCGCATCCACGCGTCGGTCGATGCGTCATCTGCCGATGGCACGACACGTGCGGTGATCGGTTGGTCGTTGGTGAGACTTGCAATCTCGACGAGCCAGGTGGTGAGTGCGCGCACGAGTGCGGGTGTGAGTTCGATGGTTGCGCCGTCGGTCTTCTGCGTGAGCGACGTTGCGTTGATGATGTTGCCGAGTCCGGCGTCGTGGGCTGCGGTGATTAACTGGCGCTTCAGACTGTCGCTGAGTGAGGGTTGCGGACTCGGATCGGAATAGGTCATTCGTGCCTCCTGCTCGTGGTCGTGGTTTGGGGACCGCCACCATAGACCAACGGTGTGCGGTGAGGGTGGTTACGCACGCGACGGCGTGGTCGGTGACGAGGCGCGGGGCGGCGAACGCCCATCGGTGGCCGGCAGATGGTTCGGCGAGCGCCCCCGTTGCGGCGGAGCCCCGGCCCGCTCAGTTAGGCGTCGGTTGACTCGTCGGCTTCGAGAAAATCGAGCCGCAATAAAAACGGCGTCTGCTCGCGGTGCGAATCCAACTGGAACAATGCAGCTGGCTTGCCGTAGCGATCAAAGGTCGGCCGCGATGAGCCCTCGACCGGGGTCAAAATGCCCAGTTTCTGAAATTTTCTCGCAAAATTCGTCGGATCAAGTCGCTTCACCAGCCGCGGAGTGCGCGGCGGACGAAGTGTGCTGCTCTGCCGGGCCAGACGCTGCCAGAGTTCGGCGAGTTCGCTCGTGGCGCTCGACGGAAGGTCACTCTGCAGGGCGTCATCATCACTGGGCGTAGTGGTGCGGTTGGCGCTGCGACTGGCGAGACCGCCACTCGACAATGCCGACGACCGTCGTAGTTGGTGCGACGTCGAGCGGCGTAACTTCACTTCAAACGGCTTCCCATCTAGCAAGAGATCGGGTCGGCGTTGGTCGTCTGCGGGCATCATTTGGGCGAGGCGCCAGATGGTGTTGCGTAGTTCGGGGGCCTTGGTGTGCTCGAGTTCTTCCAACCGCTTGAGATAGGCCCGCACCTTGCCGGCATATTCGGGGCGTTCGGCATTCTCGGCAGAGTCAAGCGATTCGTGGAAGAGCACCTCGTAGACCCTGCGTAGCTCGCCAAGGGTGAATTGGTCGCGACAGAACTTGGCCGC
This sequence comes from Acidimicrobiia bacterium, assembly GCA_010025655.1. GTDB lineage: Bacteria > Actinomycetota > Acidimicrobiia > Acidimicrobiales > Ilumatobacteraceae > F1-60-MAGs027. Next base: position 175 of record RGSV01000054.1, on the reverse strand, counting down.
CAGCGGGGTGGTGAGCACGAGTTGACGCAAGAGCCGTATGGCCGCCATCACGATGTCTTCGTGGTCGAACTCAAGTCGCGATGGTCGTGCCAAGAGGTCGACCACGGGTCGAAACTGCACGCGACTGACGTGGCCGATTGCGTCGTCGGGGTGGCGGCGGCGGTGGACATGGTTC
>RGSV01000053.1 GCA_010025655.1 Acidimicrobiia bacterium | reverse complement strand
ACCGAGTGAGTCTGCGTCGACGCAGAAGTTGTGGTTCTGGCTCGTGATCTCGACGCGTCCGGTTGCAATCTCGCGCACCGGATGGTTCGCGCCGTGGTGTCCGAACGGCAACTTGAACGTCTTGCCGCCCAACGCCAAGCTCAGCAGTTGATGACCGAGACAGATGCCAAAAAGTGGCACCCCCGCGGCCACGATGGCACGAATGTTCTCAGGAGCGCCGAGCACCATCTCGGGGTCCCCCGGCCCGTTCGAGAGAAACACGCCGTCGGGTTTACGCGCCAGCACGTCGGCAGCAGGTGTTTTTGCCGGCACCACGTGCACGTCGGCGATCTCGCTCAGGCATCGCAAGATGGTTGCCTTGATGCCGTAGTCATAGGCCACCACTTGAAATGGCTTCACGCCTTTAACAGCAGTGTTTGCTACGTCGTACGGCGCGAGGGTCGACACCTGCGCAACGAGGTTTCGCCCCGCGGTGCCTTTCTCTTTGGTGAGTGCGGCGCGCAGGGTTGCCTCATCGGCTGAACCGAACGCACCGAGCATCGCGCCGCTGTCGCGCAAAATCCGCGTGAGCCGACGAGTGTCGATGCCAGCGATCCCCGACACGTTGCGGGCCCGCAAGAAGACCTCGAGTGGCTCTTGGCTGCGCCAATTGCTACGACGACGCGCCATCTCGCGCATGATCACGCCGCGAGCATGCACCTTGGCTGCCTCGTTGTCATGCTGCGTCACCCCGTAGTTGCCGATGTGCGGCGTGGTGAATGTGATGACCTGACCGGCATAACTCGGGTCGGTGAGCACCTCTTGATAGCCGCTCAGACCCGTGTGAAACACCACTTCGCCAGACGCCACCGGCAAATCGGCGCCAATTGCTTCACCCTCAAACACACTGCCGTCGGCGAGTACGAGCAAGGCGGGTCGCATTGTCTCGCTCATCGCTGCGCTTCTCCGTCGAGCACCGTGAAGTCTCCCCCGAAGATCGTGTGGCGCACCCGCCCGCGCAACGTCATGCCGACAAACGGCGTGTTGCGGCTCTTGCTCGCGAGCTCATCTGGCGCAACCTGCCAAGTGATATTCGGGTCAAACACGACGAGGTTTGCTGGTGCACCTGGCTCGATGTCGCGCCCATGCCGGGCCTCGATACCAGCGATTCGTGCCGGGTTGATTGACATGATTCGCACCAGATGCGGTAGGTCAATCTCGAGCACGCCAAGCGCCACGCCGAGCGCGGTTTCGAGCCCGAGCATTCCCGGCGGAGCCTGGTCAAGCGAGAGTTCTTTGTCGCGACGCGGGTGTGGCGCGTGGTCGGTAGCGAGTGCATCGATGGTGCCGTCGAGCACACCCTTGCGCAGTGCTGCGATGTCACGTGGTGAACGCAGCGGTGGGTTGACTTTGTACACCGTGTCGAACGACATCAGCCGAGTTTCATCGAGCGACAAATGATGCGGAGTGACTTCAGCAGTAATCGGCAGCCCATCGCGCTTGGCTGCGCGAACGAGGTCGACGCTGCGCGCCGTTGAGAGATGCAAAAAGTGCACCCGCGCCCCAGTGATACGCGCGAGTTCAATGTCGCGAAACACCATCAACTCTTCTGCCACAGCGGGCCAACCCGGCAGGCCGAGCGTGGTGCAACACTGACATTCATTCATTACTGCTCCCTTGGTGAGCGTCGCAACCTCGCAGTGTTGAGCGAGTGTCACGTCGAGACCGCGGCCGTATTCCATCGCACGACGCATCAGCAACTCATCTTGCACACCGTTGCCATCGTCAGTGAAGATGCGCACACCTGCCGCCGCCAATTCAGCCATTGGTGCGAGCGCCTCACCTTGGCGACCCAGGGTGATGCAGCCGCTCGGCACCACCTCGACCAAGCCGGCCCGGCGACCCTGTTCGCGAACGAAATCGACGACCGCCACGCTGTCTTGCGGAGGATCGGTATTTGGCATCGCCACGAGCGCGGTGTAGCCACCTTTGGCGCCAGCGCGACTACCAGTCTCGATGGTTTCTGCTTCTTCTTTGCCCGGCTCGCGCAGGTGTGCGTGCAGGTCAACAAAACCCGGGGCAATCACCGCGCCACCCGCATCAATCGCGTCACCGCTGAGGGCCTCACCGACCTCGACGACCACACCACCTTCGATTGCCACCTCGGCGCGGCGTTCGCCGCGCGAGTCAACGATGGTGCCGCCCTTCAGCACGAAGCGCTTGGCGTTGCTGCCCCGTTTCGCGTTGTTGTCTCGTTTCACGTGTTGCCCCGTTTCACGGTGCCACCTCGCGCAGGTTGCCCGCACTTGACTCACCCGCGAGCAGGTCAAACAGCACCGCCATGCGCACCGAAACGCCGTTGGCGACTTGCCGGTGAATGAGCGAGTTGGGCAACGCCGACGGGTCAATCAGCATCTCGACACCACGATTCATTGGGCCTGGGTGCATCACCACTGCATCGCTCGGCAACATCGCCAGGCGTCGCGCATCGAGACCGAATCGCTCGGAGTATTCGCGCAGGTTCGGTACGTGACCTTGCGACATGCGTTCGCTCTGCAGTCGCAGCATGTAGAGAATGTCGGTGCGACCAACTACGTCATCAAGACTGTGCGACACCGTGACGGGCCAATGCGCGACGTCGGGCGGCAGCAACGTAGGTGGCGCAACGAGCACGATCTGTGCCCCAAGCATGCTGAAGGCAGCGATGTTGCTGCGCGCCACGCGACTGTGCTTGATGTCGCCGACGATGGTGAGCGTTAATCCGTCGAACCGCTCGCAGCCGCGCGCTTCACGCACGGTAAAGCAATCAACTAGTGCTTGTGTCGGATGCTGATGCCAGCCGTCTCCTGCATTCACCACGGCCGCGGTGGTCCAGTCGCTGATCTGCCACGGGATACCTGCCGACTTATGTCGCACCACGAATGCATCGACGCCCATATCTGTGATGGTCTCGACCGTGTCACGCAAACTCTCACCCTTGTTCACACTTGATGTTGAAACGCTGAAGGTCATCGTGTCGGCAGAGAGTCGCTTGGCCGCGGTCTCGAACGACAGGCGCGTACGCGTCGAGTCTTCGAAAAAGAGGCTCACCACAGTGCGACCGCGCAGCGCCGGCACCTTTGGTACCGGGCGTCGATTTACTTCGACCATGTGGTTGGTCAACTCGAGCAGTCGAGTGAGGCCATCGGCTCCGAGTTCGGGGATGCTGCGCAGGTGCTTCATCACATCAACACCGTCACGATGTGGCCTTGGTGATCACGACACCTTCAGCGGTCGCGCGCACGTCGTCGCTCACCTGGGTGGGAATGTTCTTACCTACATAGTCGGGGCGAATCGGCAACTCGCGGTGGCCGCGGTCAACAAGCACAGCGAGCTGCACTGCACGCGGGCGACCGTAGGTGTTGACACCCTCTAGCGCGGCTCGCACCGTGCGACCCGTATACAACACATCGTCGACGAGCACCAGAGTGGTGCCGTCAACAGCAAAGTCAATGCGGCTGATGGCACCGGGTATCACAGGTCGCAGAGAGATGTCATCGCGGTGCATGCTGACGTCGATGTAGCCGACTGGCACATGCGCCGCGGGCTCAATCGCATTCAATGTGTCACCGAGCATGTCGGCCAGCCACGCACCACCGCGTTGCAGCCCGACGAGGGCGAGACGAGACCCACCACGCTGGCGTTCGAGAATCTCATGGGCGATTCGAGTAACGGCACGCCTGACGTCGTCTGCCGACATCACCATGGTGCTCACATCGATCTCCTGCCGTTCGAGCCTCTCGGGACCCGTTTGACGGTCGCCTTATGGTAGCCGTTCGTAAACCGTCCAGTAGTCATTGCCAAACACGATGCGATACGAGAGCTGTTCGCGCTGCCAGTCGAGGGCTGCTTCCCCATCGAGTTCACGGGGCAAGATGACGTACTGAATCTCGTCGACAAAATCCAGCCGGTCGTCTTTGGCAAACACATTGGGCCCGTACAGCACGCGGCGAAACGGCACTGGAAACACATAGATTCGCTCGCGGCGCGCCATATGGGCAGTCAGCGTGTGAAAGGCCGACACCACCGCGTCATCAGGCACCTCGTCGATGGCTTGACGGGCCGCAGCCACCGCTGGATGGCTGGGTGAGTAACTGGCCATCTGGGTGCGCATCAAGGGAAGTGGAGCCCAGACCCACATCGAGACCAGGGTCGAGATGAGCACGGCCACAACGAGCCACTGACGCAGATGCTCTTGCAGACGCGAGATTGCCCACATCGAGCCGAGCACGAGAATCGGCACAAACTGCACGGCGTAGTGGTACTCAATTTGGCTCTGATACCAGAACGTGCTGACGAGATTCGAGAGCAATGGCAGCGTGCCAAGTAAGGCAATCTCGGGGCGAATGAGTGCGACGAAGCCGACAGGCGCCAAGAGCTGCACGAGATACCACGGACGGTCACCAGACAACAGGTGTCGGATGAGTTTGTCGGGACGCGTCAGCGTGGTGCGCAAGAGTCCACTGAAGCCGCCGAACGGCAACCGCCATTCGTTGCGGTAAGACACCCCAACGATGCCGCGCATCACCGCAAACAGCATCAGCGCCGCAAACCAGAGCGCGCCGAATATGGTGACGAAACCAACGCGGCGATCACGACGTAGCGTCACCCAGATGCCGAGCGCAGCAACGAAGAGCCCGGTGTCTTCTTTAACACTCAGGATCAGTAGCACAGCGAAGACGTATTGGCGCCAGCGATACCCGAGCGCGGCATAGATCGCCCACGCGATGAGTGGGGCAAGTGCCGCATCTGGGTGGAAGTTCTCGCGCCCCGTATAGGTCAGAGCAGGGTGCAACAGATAGGCGATAACCGCTACACACGCATAACTTGGCTCGCCAAGCAGTTCGCGCGTCGCCTTCCAGATCGGTATGACCCCAAGACCGAGCACGAGTGCTTGCACCACAAAGAGCAGGCCCGTGCTCGACACCACCCAATACAGCGGAACCAGGGGCAACAAGATGAACGATGTGTGATCACCGAAGAGGTTGCGGCCCATCAAGGTGACGAATGGTGCACGACCCTGCGACAAGAGCCAGACACCCTGGTCGTAGAGACCAAAATCGTAGGCCGACGTGCCAAGCCCAAAATGGTCACGAGTGGTGCGCAGCGCAAGCCACACGGTGTAGAGCACGCTCAGTGCCATCGCGGCAACGTGCCACGGTGTCAGACCACTGACTCGCTGTCGTACCGTCGCCAACAACTCGCGCGGGGCGATGGCCATGTGCAGTGTCTAGTCGGCGCTGCTCTGGTCGACTGACAACGTCTCGCCCGCCCGAACGACGCGGGCAATAGCCGCCAGTACGCCATTGACGAAACGACCGGAGTCGTCTGATCCGAATCGCTTGGCCAGACGCACGGCTTCGTTCAAGATCACCGCTGTCGGCACATCGGAGCGCGCAATCAACTCGAATGCACCTAGACGCAAGACATTGCGATCGGTCGCCAACATGCGGTCGAGCGTCCACGCGTGCGAGTGGCTGGCGAGCAGTTCGTCGATGCGTGTCTGCTGTGTGGCGACTCCTTCGATCAACAGCATCGTCAGCTCATCAAACGGCACCTGAATGCGCGCGATGGTCTCGTGTGGCGTGCAGCGGCGCACATCAGACTCAAACAGCACATTGAAGGCTCGCTCTCGTGCGTCAGATCGCGGATCGGCGTCATGCCCCCAATCACTGCCATCGTCGTCATGCGAACCGGTATCGCGCGGCCGCTCGTCGGCCACGCCTCTGGGCTCTTGCTCGTCGGCCACGCCAGTGCCGCCGTCAGACTCGGGTGACGTAGTCGCCCGTGCGGGTATCGACCTTCACTTTGTCGCCGATGTTGACAAAGAGCGGCACCTGAATGATCTTGCCCGTCTGCAGCGTCGCCGGCTTACGTGCGCCCGACACTCGATCGCCTTGAATGCCGGGCTCTGTCTGCGCGATGACGAGTTCGACCGAGGCCGGAATCTCGACCGTGACAATCTCTCCGTTGTAGAGCGCAATCTGCGCGGTGGCCGACTCAACGAGATAGTCGGCAGCGTCGCCGAGGGCAGCGGGCTTCACGTTGATCTGCTCGTACGAGTCTGTGTCCATGAACACAAAGTCGTCACCGTCTTTGTAGAGAAACTGCATATCGCGACGATCGATAATCGCCTGCTCGACGCGCACTCCAGCGTTGAACGTGCGCTCAATGACCGCACCCGTGCGCATATTGCGCAGCTTGGTGCGCACGAATGCGCCGCCCTTTCCGGGCTTCACGTGCTGAAACTCGACGATGCTGAACAAGCCCTTGTCGAGCTCGAGGGTGACGCCGTTCTTTAGTTCGTTGGTGCTAATTGCAGGCACGAGAGGTCCTTCTCTGATTCGGTGAGTATGTTGCAGCCGCTCTCGGTGACCACCACGAGGTCTTCGATTCGCACGCCGCCGAGCCCTTCACGATAGACGCCAGGTTCCACCGTTACTACTTCGCCAGCCTGCAATGGCTCAGACATTGCCGTGCGCACCCACGGCTGTTCATGAATCTGCAGCCCCACGCCGTGGCCGGTGGAGTGAATGAAGAGGTCAGCCATGCCCGCGTCGGCAATGATGTCGCGACACACTTTGTCGACGTCACCAGCCGTGACACCGGCTCGTACGGCAGCGAGACCAGCAAGTTGCGACTCGCGCACGACATCGTGCATCTGGCGCATGACGGGGTCAACTTCGCCAATGAGATACGTGCGCGTCATGTCGCTGTGGTAGCCGTCGACGAGCGCACCGACGTCGATGACCACACTGTGGCCGGATTCAATCACGGTCGAGGTGGGGCGATGATGCGGGCGTGCGCCGTTCGGGCCGGTCGCAACGATCGTGTCGTAACTGGGTCCGTCGGCACCATGGCGGCGCATGCGGTATTCGAGTTCGTCGCGCACATCGCGTTCGGTTGGGCGATGCCGCATCATCTCGACACATTCGGCAAGCGCCGCGTCGGTGCAGGCTGCCGCACGCCTCATGCGCGCGATCTCAGCCTCGGTTTTGCGGCGGCGGAGGTGTTGCACCACACCCACCGTTGGCACCATCGTGGCGGTGGTCTGTGTGCGCAGCGTTTCGAATTGCGCCTGTGTCACTTCATTCGGGTCGACTGCTACATGGGTTGCGTTTTTCAACGACTGTTCGACGCCTTCGCGCAGCGCAGCGGCTGAACGCGCCTCGAAGACACGGGCGGCAGCCCCCGAGGTAGCGAGTTGAAAACGCGCCTGTTCGCCATATCGACCATCGGTGACGAGCACCATCTCGTCGTTGCGCACGATGAGTGTGCCAGCCGAACCGGTGAATCCCGTCAGCCACCGAATGTTGTTCAAATCGACAACCAGCAAACTGCACTCAACGTCGTTGGCAAGAAGTTGCATCTCTTTTCGAGCCAATTGGTCGCGACCAGCAACGACAAGCGGCGAAATGAAAGTGTGCGCTGCTTCTTTGGCGCCTGATGTC
>RGSV01000052.1 GCA_010025655.1 Acidimicrobiia bacterium | reverse complement strand
CACCGACGCCGACAACTTGCGCCACGGGCTCAACTCGAACCTCGGATACTCCGACGCCGACCGCAGCGAGAACGTGCGCCGAGTCGGCGAGGTCGCACGGCTCTTCGCTGATACGGGCGTTGTCGCGCTTGTGCCAATCATCAGCCCGTTCGCTGCCGACCGTTCACGCGTGCGAGTTGCCCACGAAACGAGCGGTCTCGACTTCGTCGAAGTTCACGTCGCCACGCCTCTCTCCGAGTGTGAACGCCGCGACACGAAGGGCTTGTATGCAAAGGTCCGCAGCGGAAACGCCGCCGGCGTGAGCGGCGTGGATGCGCCGTATGAGGCGCCGACGGCGCCAGATCTCGTGGTCGGTGTCAACGGTGAGACAGTGGCAGAATCAGTGCGTCGCGTTGTCGAGCACCTTCGCCAGTTGGGTGTGCTCGGCAGTCGCAACGACTGACCGATGAGCACCTTCCCCGCCGACAAATCTCTCCTCGCCATCGGTGGGCTCACGCTCGTGGCTCCCTCGTTGAAAATCATGTACACGCCGACGCCCAAGGTGGCGTGCAGCACCATCAAACTGATGCTGGCCACCGCCGAGGGCACACACCGCAAGGACTTGATCGACCAGATCACCAACCCGAGCGTTTCGCGGCCCCAGACCATTCACGACCCGGTCATCAACGGCCTGCCTCGGCTTGTCGAGTTACCGAAGCGAGAAATCGACAACATCTTCACATCTCCCGATTGGATTCGCGTCGCGGCACTGCGCGACCCCGTGGCTCGTTCGTATTCAGCGTGGGAGAACCGCATCTTTCTGCGTGCCCACCGCCGCACCACGAAGCTCGCTGAACTCGCACACGACGTGCTTACCGACGGCAAGGTTGATCTCACTGCATCGTTCGCCAACTTTGCCAAGGTGCTTGGTGACGATGCAGACCCGTTCATGGCCGACCACCACTTTCAGCCGCAGTCGCTACTCGTGCGACCTGACCTCGTCAACTACTCGCTACTCGTACGCGTCGACCAAGCTGGCGAGATCGATTCGTTCGCCCGCATAGTGAGCGAACGATCGGGCAAGCAGATCGTCGCTTCGCGCCTCAACGAAGGTCTTGGGGTGAAAGTTGAACGGGTGTGCGACGCGCACACCGCCAACCGCCTGATGGCGACTTACGAGATGGATTATGAGACATTCGGGTTTACTCGACGCTCGTGGCCAGCGATCGTCGAGCCCTACCTGTTGGGCGACATGGAGTCTCGCCTCGTCACGCACTACCGCAGCCTCTTTGCCCGTTCAATCAGCGTGTCTCGCGAGTCGCAACGACGGGTGGGTGCACGATACGGTTTCGGTCAGATGCGACGAGGTTTTTGGCGCTTACTGCGGCGCGAACACGACCCCTATGACCCGCGCGAGGTGCAGCCGTGACGAGCGGTGTAGCGCGCATCGGCATCGTGACCGTCAGCGATCGCGCCTCAGCCGGCGTATATGAAGACAAGGGCGGCCCCGCTATTCGCGAGTTTCTCACGCAGCATCTCACGAATGAGTGGCAACCCATCGCACGAGTCATCAGCGACGATGTTGCAACGATCGCCCGCACCCTGCGCGACTTGGCCGACCTCGAGCACTGCAGCCTCATCGTCACCACAGGGGGCACGGGCCCTGCGGCGCGCGACGTGACGCCCGAAGCCACCGAGATGGTGTGCCAAAAGATGATGCCCGGATTCGGCGAGCTGATGCGCGCCGTATCGCTCAAGGTGGTGCCCACTGCAATCTTGTCGCGCCAAACTGCGGGTATCCGCGGCTCGTCGCTGATCGTGAATCTGCCAGGCAAGCCGTCGTCGATCGCCGAGTGCCTCACTGCGGTGCTTCCGGCGATTCCGTATTGCGTCGACTTGATTGGCGGGGCACGCCTTGAAGTAGGTGGCGGCCTGAGCGCGTTCCGCCCCAAGGGCGCCTAGGCCGACGTCAGTGCGCCGCGCAGCCGGTGCTTACAACTTGGTGGGGTTGGGCGCGTCGCCGTAGACCGCCTTCGGGTCAAACACCTTCTCGGTGATGGTGAAGGTTAAGTCAAGCGGCTCATCGGCGTCGGGGGCAATCGGCACGCTGCGATAAAAACACGAGCGATAGCCGACGTGGCAGCTCGCGCCACCTTGCACATCGACCCGTAACCAGACCGCGTCTTGGTCGTCGTCGATCAGTATCTCACGCACCTTCTGCACCAAGCCGCTCGTGGCGCCTTTGTGCCACAGCTGCTTGCGACTGCGGCTGTAGTACACCGCTTCACCTAATTCGATCGTTTTCGCGAACGCTTCGGCGTTCATGTTTGCCACCATCAGCACTTCACCCGAGTCGTAGTCGGTGGTCACCACAGGGATGAGCCCGTTCTCGTCGAACTTCGGCGCGAGCACGCGACCCTCTTCGACCTGCTCCACGCTCGTGCGCGCGGCATACCAACGGTTGGCTGGGCTCTTCACCTCGTCAAGGCTACGAGGCAGAGACACCTCGTTGGCGCGAACTCAGCCGAGTTTCACCCACCCACCGACGAGACCGCTCATGAAACCGCCGTCCACTTGCACGTCGGTGGCATTCAACCATTGCAACACGGGGTCCGAAACAAAGAGCATCACGCGTGCGATGTCATCAACGGTTGCATCGCGACCAGTTTCTCTGGTGACGAGATCCAACAGCGGGCCGATGGATTCGCGAAAATCTTTGAGAATCGGTGTGCGCACGGGCCCTGGACTGATCGAGTTGACGCGCACGCCATGCTCGCGCAGATATCGGCCGTGCTGCTTGGTGAGCACCACCACACACTCTTTTGAAAAGTCGTATGCGCGTTTGCCGTCCATCGGGTGGTCACGCAACCACGCAACTCCACTCTCATAGTCGGGCGTAGCCAACAGTCGTTGCACCTCGTCGAGGTGCGCTTGCCACTGTGCACCGGCGATTGACGCCACATTGGTGATGGCTCCCCCACTGCGAATTCGCGCAATCAACAACTCGGTCAACATGCGCAGACCCAGCACGTTGACCTTCATCGTCACGAGTGGGTCGGCTGTGCCGGGCACGCCGGCGATGTTCAACAGCACGTCGATCTCACCGTCGATCTCGCGCGCTGCTGCATCGATGGTCGTGGCCTCGGTCATGTCAACCGGCACAAACTGGGCAACTTTCAGATCTACGGGGTTGCGATCAAGCGCCACCACGTGGGCACCTGCCTCAAGCAACAACTCAGTCGTTCGATACCCGATTCCTGATGCTGCACCAGTGACGACTACTCGCTTCTCGGCAAAGCCGAAGTGTGGGCTCGTCATTGGTCGTCGTAGGGCTGACCAGCAGCCTTCGGCGCGCGACTCGCACCGATGAAACCAGCTACCACGATGATCGTCACCACATAGGGCGCCATGATCAGGAACTCGCTCGGAATACCTGTGTCAAAGTTGCCGATCTTCAGTCGCACCGCCTCAGCGAGTGCGAACACCAATGCACCACACAGTGCGCCGACTGGATGCCAGCGGCCGAAGATTACCGCTGCAAGCGCAATGAAGCCGCGGCCAGCAGTGATGTTTTGATCAAACCGACCCACGATGCCAATTGGCCACCACGCGCCGCCAACGCCCGCGACTGCACCGGCCAGCAACAAGTTGCGGTAGCGCAACTTGTTGACATCGACACCGAGCGTGCCTGCCGCCTTCGGATATTCACCAATGGCCCGCGTGCGCAGCCCCCACTTGGTGCGATACAGGCCCCACGTCGCGAGAGCTACTGCAGCAAACGAGAAATATACGAAGATCGTCTGCACAAAGAAGATCTGGCCAAAGAAGGGAATGTCGGATAGCACCGGAATCTCAATCGGCATCACCGGCAACAGATTGTTCATCGTGTCACGATTCGGCACCAGCACGCGGAAACTGATGAACGACGTAATGCCCAACGCAAAGAAGTTGATTGCAAAGCCGACAATCACCTGGTCGACCTTGTAGCGAATCGAGAGCACGGCCAACACCGCTGCGAGTGCGACCCCCGTGAGGATTCCGGCCAACGTACCGAGCCAGAGATTGGTCAACGATGCGGCGATTGCACTGGTGCAGGCAGCAGCAAGCAGCATGCCCTCAATTGAGATGTTGATGACGCCGCTGCGCTCACTGAGAATGCCTCCGATTGCGCCAAGAGTGATCGGCACACTGCGGCTGACCGTGTCTTGCAACATGCCGACGAAGGAGAACGAGTCACCAGCGGCAGCCCACGAGAGAAAACTCATGAAGAATGCAGCAGTGGCAAGTGCCAGCACGATGTTTGAGAGCTTGCCGAGGCCGCGATAGAGCTGTGCGGCAGCCAACGCCACCAACACGATGCCGAGCGCCCAGGCAAAACCCTGTGCAGGTAGTGAGAACTGACCTGTCTCTGAGATCTTGAAACCGGCGCTTCCGGCGCGGCGCGTGAAGATGCCAAAGCAGATCACGGCCAACACCAGGTAGGCAAAGCCGACACTGCGGGCGCGTTTGCGCTGTTCTGCTGATACGACCATCATCCACCCCATCCGCGGAATGTCTGACCGAAGGCGTGGGCTTCGCCCTTGATTCGGAAGATTGCCTTGACCAACAGTGGCGCTGCGATGAACATCACGATGAGCGCACGGAGAACGATGATGAGGTCAATGGGCACGTCGGTGTCGACTTGCATCTGGCGTCCGCCAGCTTGCAATGCACCAAAGAGCAGTGCAGCAACCAACGTGCCGATCGGCGTAGAACGGCCGAGCAACGCGACCGCTATCGCATCGAACCCGATGTCACCCGCGACGGTGGCACTGGCATAGCCATACAGCCCGAGCACCTCTGAACCGCCAGCCAAACCTGCAAATGCCCCTGCGATGGCCATCGAGATGACCACGAGTGACTTGGTGCGCATGCCCGCATAACGGGCCGCTTCTTGGTTGAAGCCTGTCGCCTGCATCTCAAAACCAAGTGTTGTCTTGCGCAGCAGCCACCAGAACACAAATGTCGCTAGCAGGGCCACCAGAAACCCGTAATGTGCGAGCAGATCGATGCGCTTACCCATGAACCCGAAGAGCTTCGGCAGCTTCGCTGACTCTTCAACGAACTTCGAAATCGCGTCGTCTCGCCCTTCACGCTTGAACAGTTCCGTTTTCAGCAACCACAACACGGTGAAAGACGCAATGCTGTTGAGCATGATGGTGGTAATCACTTCGTGGGCACCGGTGCGGGCCTTCAAGACGCCAGGAATGGCTCCGAACGTAGCTCCAGCCGCAGCTGACGCAATCAATGCCAAAGGAACATGGACGATCGCCGGCAACTGAAAGGTGAAACCGACCCACAGTCCGCCCATCGCGCCAGCAAGCATCTGGCCGGTGGCTCCGATGTTGAAAAGACCAGCCTTGAACGCCGATGACACCGCAAGACCCGCCAAGAGCAACGGCGTTGCACCGGTGATGGTGTTGGAGATTGCCCGCAGCGAGCCAAACGAGCCTTTGAAAAGTCCCCAATAGGCGGTTCCGAGCGTGCGGAAGGCCTGGCCGAAGTTGCCATCACCGAGCGCTTCGAGGTCGGTAATCACGATGATGAACGCACTCACGAACAACGCTGCAACAACAGCTAGCAAGGTGAAGCGCAGCGACTTGAGTGTGTCGTTCATGAAGCACGCGCCTCATCTGGTCGCGAACCCGCCATATAGAGGCCGACGTCCATATGTGACACCGTCTTCGGATCAAGATCGGCGACGATTTTGCCGCGATACATCACCAGTACGCGGTCTGAGAGCGACATCACTTCGTCGAGTTCTGTGCTCACCACCAACACGGCTGTACCGGCATCGCGTTCTTTCACCATTTGCGCGTGGATGTACTCAATTGAACCGACATCGATACCGCGCGTCGGTTGTGATGCCACAGCAAGTCGAATATCACGACTCAATTCGCGCGCCACGATCACTTTTTGTTGGTTTCCACCCGACAATGTAGAAGCTGACTGCGTGGGATCATTCGTTCGAATGTCGTAGGCGGCGACGAGCTCTTTGGCCTTTGCTTCTGCTGCATCCCATTTCATGAGAAAGCCACTCGAGAACTCATCGTCGTGATATCGCGTCAACACCAGGTTCTCCACAATTGATTGATCGACGACGAGCCCTTGTCGCTGACGATCTTCTGGAATGTGAGCCATACCCGCGCTATGGCGCTCACGCGGCGAGTAACTCGTGATCTCTTTGCCGTCGAGTGTCACACTCCCACTGGCCGCCCTTCGCAGACCAGCAATGGCTTCGACGAGTTCGGTTTGACCGTTACCTTGCACCCCAGCGACACCAACGATCTCACCCGCTCGCACTTCAAAAGAGACTGAATCAACAACGGTGCGGCCATCGGGCTCGACGACGCTGAGATTGGCGACGCGCAGTACCGACTCGCCAGGCTTTGCGACTGACTTATCAACCACTAGTTGTACGGCACGCCCAACCATCATCTCGGCAATCTCTGCCTCCGTCGCATGTTTGGGGTCAGCCGCACCAGCGACCTTTCCACGGCGCAATACGTTAATTCGGTCAGCAATCGTGAGGGCTTCTTTCAACTTATGGGTGATGAAAATGACGCCACGGCCAGCCGACACCAATGTCTTTACGATCTCGAAGAATTCGAGAATCTCGCTCGGAGTCAACACTGCGGTCGGCTCATCAAATACGACGATCTTGGCGTCACGCAACAGCACTTTCACGATTTCAACTCGCTGTCGTACGCCTACGGGCAGATCTTCAATCACCGCATCGGGGTCGAGCTCGAGGTGGTATTTATCAGAAACCTCTCGCACCATACGTCGAGCCTCAGAAATATCGAGACTGCCAAAACGCCCTGTGGGCTCGACACCGAGTACAACATTTTCTGCAACCGTCATCACCGGCACCAACATGAAGTGCTGATGCACCATACCGATGCCGGCGGCAATCGCGTCAGCCGGAGACGAGAACGACACTGGTGATCCGTCAATGAGAATCTCGCCCTCGTCGGCTCGATAAATGCCGTAGAGCACGTTCATGAGGGTGCTCTTGCCCGCTCCGTTTTCTCCGATGAGAGCGAGAACTTCACCGGTCGAAACTTCAAGCGATACTTGATCATTGGCGACAACGCCTGGGAATCGCTTCGTGATTCCCTTCAGCTCAAACTTCATCGTCGCCACCCCTCGGCATCACGAGAGTAATACAGCAAACGGGGCGGGCCGCTTTCGCGACCCGCCCCGCGCTTGAAACGCGTTCAGCTTGTTTAGAGCTTGATGGTTCCGTCTGCGATTCCTTGACCGATGGCTTCCACCTCGGCCTGGAGTTCGGCAGGCACCGCGGTGAACGCAACACCCACACCGCCGTTGGCAAGCGTGCCGACATAGTTGTCGGAGGTTGAGTTGCCCTCAACGGTGTCTTTGATCGCGGCGAACACAGCAGCGTCGATGTTCTTCAGCACCGAGGCGATGTACACCTCAGCTGCATCAGGGTTCGAAACGCTCATGTCAACGTCAACGCCGATGATCTTGACCTTGCCGGCTGACTCGAGCGCGAATTGCGCCGAACCGAGACCCAC
>RGSV01000051.1 GCA_010025655.1 Acidimicrobiia bacterium | reverse complement strand
CCGTGCCGACTATCGCGTAGCGCAACACCGTGGGGTCAGACGACGCGCCAGTCGAGATTCTTGCCACGCATCAAGGGTAGGTTCGTAGTCGTGGCGATCGACCGCTTCTACTTTCGCCAACTGCTGTCGGGTCGCGACTTTGCCACCGGCGACCAGATGGCGCGACAGATGGTCAACTTCGTCTATGCGATCGGCGACCGCGACACCGGCGACTGCGTTCTCGTCGACCCGGCGTATGACGTCGACTCACTGATCGACACCATTGCCGCCGATGGCATGCGGCTCTCTGGAGTTCTGGCCACGCACTATCACCCCGACCACGTTGGGGGCTCGATGATGGGCATGCGCATCGAGGGAATCGCGCGATTGCTCGAGCGCGCCGCCGTACCGATTCACGCCCAGCGCGCCGAGGTCGAGTGGATCACCAAGGTGACCGGCGTCGAGCGCTCACACCTGGCGGCACATGACCCGGGTGATGTGGTCAACGTCGGCGACGTGCGCATCACCCTGGTGCACACGCCCGGCCACACGCCTGGCAGCCAATGCTTCTTGGTCGACGGCCGACTCGTCTCTGGCGACACCCTGTTCTTGGATGGCTGCGGACGCACCGACCTGCCCGGCAGCAACCCAGACGACATGTACGACAGCTTGCAGCGGCTCGCTTCCTTGCCCGACGACACGGTGGTGTTCCCGGGGCACATGTACTCGCATGAACCTCACGCACCACTGCAACGTGTGCGCGCCAGCAACGCGGTGTTCAAGCCAAAGTCGAAAGAAGCCTGGCTCGGGTGGTTCGCGCCGTAAGGCTCTCGCTACAAGGTTCGCGCCATAGGCGACGTCGTTTAACCGAACAACCCCGACCACGAGACGGATACCGCACTCAGTCCGAGCAACGCGTAGACCAGCCGCTCGAAGCGCTTGCCCTGCACTCGCGGTCGAATGAGCTCGCCCAGCCATTGGCCGACTGCGACGAGCGGAAGCCCCAGCAGCGCTACGAGCACCGCCTCGCGCGACGCCTCACCAGCGATGACGAAGGCTGCGAGACTGATCGCACCCTGCAGAGCGAAGGTGAAGCTCAAGGTAGCCCGAAATTGATCGGGCCGCATCCCGCGTAGTTGCGCAGCAAACACGAGTGGCGGCCCATTCGTTGATGTTGAGGTCGCCAAAACGCCCGAACACAAGCCGGAATCACCTCAACGATTGGACGCGGTTGGCTCTTTGCACGCGTGCGCATCAGCACAACGATCAGAACGACAATCACGACACCAAGCCCGACTTTGAGCATTTCTTCATCTGCATGCACCAAGACCCACAAGCCAAGCGGCATGCCGAAAAATGCCGGAATATTGAAGCGTCGCGCCACTGACCATTCAACGTCGGCGACAGAACGAAGCGACAACACCACGACATTGGCAAGTGACGCGATACTTCCTGCGATGACTGCATCAGGCAAGTCGATGACGAGTGCCATCAACGGCACGGCGAACAGCGCGAATCCGAAGCCACCGATTGATTGCACACATGCTGCAACAGCGAACACTGCAAGGCACCACAGCACTTGATCTGTTGACATCGGCAATTAGTCGACGAGTGCAGTCAGCGCATCATCGAATTGCTGGGTGTGGATGTCGACATCTGACTGCTGATGAAAGGGCGAAAAGAGCGCCATGTTGTGAAACGGCGTGAGCAGCACGCCACGATTGATGGCCCACAGATGCATGAAGGCATCAAGATCGTGATCGACGGCTGCCGCCGCATCTGCACCCGTGCGCGGCGGTGGGCAGAACCAGTATTCCGCTCGCGAGCCGAGCTGCTGCACGCTCCACGCCAGTCCGCGCCGCTCATAGGCCGCTTTCACGCCAAGAGTCCACGAAGTTGCAAGTTGCTTGGTGTGCACGAACTGTTCGGGCAAGAGCGCGTGTGTGAGCGTGGCGCGCACTGCGGCCATCGATAGCGCATTGCCGGCAAGAGTGCCGCCCACCCCTGACACGTCGATGCCGTCGCTCAGCTGCAGTTGCTCAACCTTCACGCCAACTTCTGCCGACATGCCATAGGCCCCGACGGGAATTCCCCCGCCGATGGTCTTGCCGATGACGAACATGTCGGGCTCGAGATTCCACTCTTTGGTGCAGCCGCCGGGTCCGGCACAAATGGTGTGCGTTTCGTCGATGATGAGCAACACGCCGTGCTTGCGTGTGATCTCGCGTACTGCAGCGAGATAGCCGGGCTCGGGCAGCACGATGCCGATGTTGGTGAGCGCGGGCTCGATCAGCATGCACGCGACATCGCCATGGGCGAGCACGCGCTCGAGGCCGGCGACGTCGTTGAACTGCACAACTCGCGTAGTGAGCGCGGGGTTCACCTGTGGGCCGATCGCCCCACCACGGCTCGTAGTGCGATCGCCTAATGCGACAACGAGAGTTTCATCGACGGTTCCGTGGTAGCACCAGTCGTGCACCAATACCTTGGGCTTGCCGGTGATGGCACGGGCGAATCGCAGCGCAAACCGATTGGCGTCGGTCGCGCTGAGGGCAAACTGCCACTTCGGTAAACCGAAGCGTCGCTCGAGTTCGTTGGCCACCCACACCGCATCAGGCGTCGGCAACATCACTGTCGCGCCTCTCGCTAATTGTTTGCTCACAGCTTCACCGACTTCGCGATGCGCGTGACCCGTCATCGCACCGGTATCGCCCAGACACAAGTCGACATACTCGTGACCGTCGATATCGGTGAATCGCGCACCACTCGCCGCATCAAGTACGAGCGGAAACGGCCCAGGCCAGCGGCGCATCCATGGCATCGGCACACCACCGATAAGCGTGTGAGTGGTCTGTGCGTGTGCCGCCGACTTGGGGTGCGTGTCGATGAAGCGCTGCGTTTCGACCTGCATCAGCGCGGCGAGGCGAGTACGGTCAACGGTGCGCATCAGGCGTCAATACTGCCATTCGTAGAATGAATCCCGTGCGTTCACCAGCCTCGACGCATACGCGACTGTCGATCAATGGTCCGCGACTCATGCAGCGCATCGCCGCTCTTGCTGAAATCGGCGCAATTGATGGCGGTGGTTGCAATCGCCTCGCGCTGACCGATGCTGATCGTGACGGGCGCAACCTCGTGCGCGAATGGATGACCGAGCTCGGTCTTGAAGTATCGGTCGACGTTGTCGGCAACATCATCGGCACATGGCAGGTCGGTCGCGGTGCGGCTGTGATGACGGGTTCGCATATCGACACTGTGCGCACCGGCGGAAAGTATGACGGCAACTACGGCGTGCTGGCCGGTTTGGAAGTCATCGAAACGCTGCAAGATGCGGGTGTTACCCCGACGCGACCGCTCGCCGTCGGCATCTTCACTGACGAAGAAGGTGCACGCTTTGCCCCCGACATGCTCGGCTCGCTGGTGTACGCAGGTGGCATGTCGACCGAAGCAGCCCACGATGTGATCGGCATCGACGGTGCACGGCTCGGCGACGAACTCGAACGAATCGGCTATCTCGGCTCGGTTCCCTGCCCGGGTGTCGCACCGCATGCTTTCGTCGAACTACACATCGAGCAGGGTCCGTTGCTTGAGGTCAACGGCGTGCGCATCGGCGCGGTCACCGGCGTGCAAGGCATCTCGTGGCAAGAGGTAACGATTCACGGTCAGAGCAACCACGCCGGCACCACCCCCATGCATTTACGTCGTGACCCCGCCTATGCGGCCGCGGCGCTCACGGTCTTCGTGCGCGAGCTGTCGGCCCGCTATGGCGGGCACCAGGTGTGCACGGTCGGCAAGGTTGATCTTCACCCGAACCTCACCAACGTGGTGCCGAGTCGCGCCGTGCTCACGTTGGATGTGCGCAATACCGACGAAACCACCTTGCAGCGCGCCGAGTCAGAGATCGCCGACTACTGCGATGCGCTCGCCAAGCGCGAACAGGTGTCGATTACGCGCCGCAGTCTGGCTCGATTTGAACCCGTGGTGTTCGACGAGCGAGTCGTAGCGATGGTCGAGCGTCTTGCCAGCGCACGCGGCAACACGGTGCAACGAATGCCATCGGGCGCGGGGCATGACGCGCAGATGATCGCCCGTATGTGCCCAACCGCAATGATCTTCGTGCCGAGTCACAAGGGCCTCAGCCACAACGTGGCCGAACATACCGACGAAGCAGACCTCATCGCAGGTGCTGATGTGCTGCTCGACACGATGTGTGAACTCACCGAAATGTCGTTCGCATGAAAGGCACCCTGCGCGGCACACCTCGGGTCGTGCGAGTGGCGGCGGCCCAAATGGGTCCGATTCAGCGCACCGACAGTCGCGAGTCGGCCGTCGCCCGGCTCATCGCGATGTTGCATCGGGCTGCCGACGAGGGTGCCCATCTCGTGGTGTTTCCCGAATTGGCGCTGACCACCTTTTTCCCGCGATGGTTCGTCGACGACATCACGACGGCCGACCACTACTACGAACGCGCCATGCCATCACCCGCAACACAGCCACTGTTCGATGCCGCCAAGCAGCGCGGCGTTGGCTTCTCGCTCGGGTACGCCGAGCTCACCAACGATGGACGGCGATTCAACACCCAGGTGCTCGTTGAGCGTGATGGTCGCGTCGTTGCGAAGTATCGCAAGGTGCACATCCCTGGTCACGCTTCGAATGAACCGAACCGCGCGTTTCAGCACGCCGAGCGCTACTACTTCGAGCCAAGCGACGAAGGATTTGGCGTGTGGAATGCCTTCGGCGGTCGCGTCGGCATGATGATCTGCAACGACCGTCGTTGGCCTGAGACCTACCGCGAAATGGGGCTACAAGGCGTCGAGCTCATCGTGTGCGGATACAACACACCGCTCAACTATCTGCCCGACCCCAGCCAAGATCGCCACGCTGGCTTCCACAACTCGCTAGTGATGCAGGCCGGTGCATATCAAAATGGCACCTTCGTCGTCGGTGTCGCCAAAGGCGGCATCGAAGAGTCGGTCGATTCACTCGCCGACTCGCAGATCATCGCGCCATCCGGCGAGATTCTCGCTAAAACCGTCAGTGCCGGCGACGAAGTCATCGTTGCCGACTGCGACCTCGAATGGTGCAAGAACTACCAGAACACGCTCTTTGACCTCGACTACTACCGCCGGCCCGAGGTGTACCGCCGCCACACCACCCAACGTGGTGCCCACACCCGCGCCGACGGCAGCCCCCTTTAGCGGCCTGCCGGCTGGCAAGGGTCGCCCCGCACCTGGCACCCCGTTGGGCATGCGTTGGCGCCACCCAGGTCCTTTGACAAACTGTAAAGGTGACCGTGGGGACTGGCACCGAGCTCGTCGTCAACGGCGTGCCGGTCACCGTTCGTGCCACCCACCCGCACTTGCTGTCAGCCCTGCGCGAGGAACTCAACATCACCTCGCCAAAAGATGGATGTTCACCGTCAGGTCAATGTGGGTGTTGCACCGTGCTGGTCAACGGCAAGGCCGTTGTCGCGTGCCAAACGAGCATGGAGAAGGCAGCTGGTGCCAGCATCACCACGCTCGAAGGAGTATCGGCTGACGAGCGCGCCAGGTTTGCTCAAGCCTTTGCCGCCTGCGGCGGATTGCAGTGCGGATTCTGCATTCCGGGCATCGTCGTGCGCGCCAAAGCGCAAATCGACAAGAAGGGTGCCGATCTCAAGAGAGCCGACATGGCACGTCACCTGGGAGCGCACCTGTGTCGCTGCACGGGCTACGCCAAAATTCTCGACGCCATCGAGTGCGTGGCGCGCAATGAGATCCCGGCACTTGGTGAAGCTGGCGGCGTCGGCAGTCGCACGGTAAAGCACGAAGCGCAGTCACTTGCACTCGGTGATCGCGGCTACATCGACGACATCCGCGTGCCGGGCATGTTGCATGCCGCTTTGCACTTCACCGCACACACCCGAGCTGATGTGAAAGCGATTCATGTCGATGCAGCGCGCGCCGCCAACGGTGTGCGGGCCGTATATACGGCAGCAGACATCCCTGGCGAACTCATGGTCGGCATCATCTACAAAGACTGGCCGGTCATGATTCCCATTGGTGGTCGCACGTCGTATGCAGGCGATGTTCTCGCCATCGTCGTTGCCGACACGCGCGCCAATGCCCGCGCGGCGGCCGCACTAGTCACGGTCGACTATGCACCGCTGCAGCCGATCACCGATGTCGATCTCGCACTTTCCACCAAGGAAGTCGCCGTGTGGCAGACGAACGACAACGTGCTGAGCACCAGCACCTATCAGCGTGGCGATGTAGACGCTGCGTTCGCCGCCAGTGCCCACGTCGTGCGCGAAACATTTCAAACCCAACGCATCGAACATGCGTTTCTCGAACCAGAAGCGACGCTCGCGGTGCCATCGGGCACTGGCAACGCACGACGCCTGCACGTGTATTCAGGCGGCCAAGGCGTATGGGACGACCGCAACGACATCGCCCGCGTGCTGAATCTGCCCAACGAGCGCGTCACTGTTGAACTCATCACCAACGGTGGCGCATTTGGCGGCAAAGAAGACATGTCGAATCAGGCGCACGCTGCTCTCGCCGCCTGGCTGCTTGATGCGCCGGTCAAGTGCGTGTTGTCGCGCGAAGAAAGCCTGCTCATGCACGCCAAGCGACACCCCATTCGCATGCGCTATGAACTGGCCTGCGACAGCGACGGCAAACTGACCGCACTGCGGG
This sequence comes from Acidimicrobiia bacterium, assembly GCA_010025655.1. Classification (GTDB taxonomy): domain Bacteria; phylum Actinomycetota; class Acidimicrobiia; order Acidimicrobiales; family Ilumatobacteraceae; genus F1-60-MAGs027. The sequence goes on along the minus strand of RGSV01000051.1, from coordinate 904 downwards.
TGCGTGCCGTCGGCGATTCAGGCGCGTATGCCAGCGTGGGCATGAAGGTGCTCGAACGCATGGCGGGGCATGCGAGCGGGCCCTATCACCTGCCGACAATCGATGTCGAGTCGATTGCAGTGCGCACCAACAACCCCGTCGGTGGTGCGTTTCGCGGTTTCGGCGCCAATCAGGCGCAATTCGCGATGGAAGGAATGCTCGATCGCCTTGCTGAACGCGTCGGCATCGACGCGTGGGAGATTCGTCGTCGCAACGTGATTCGTCCCGGCATGGTGTGGGGCCCCGGTCAAGTAATGGACGACGGCTGCAACGGCGCTCTCGCCTGCCTAGAAGCGATCAAACCTCATTACGACGCGGCACGGGCGAACGGCAAGGCGGTTGGGTTGGGCCTTGGGCTAAAGAACAGTGGGCTCGGTAATGGCTTCAAAGAAGTCACCAAGGCAGTCGTGCGCATCGAACACGACGGCACGCTCGAAGTGCGCCACGGCTGGACCGAGATGGGTCAAGGCATCAACACCGTTGCGATGCAAGTAGCGATCGAAGAACTAGGTGCACATCTGCCGATCGACGAGCACCGTGTGCGCGTCGTAGTTGACACCACTCGCGAACTTGGTCTCGGGCAAACCACGGGTTCGCGCGGCACATTGATGGGTGCCGGTGCAGTGCAAGACGCCTGTCGCAATGCACTGGCAGCGGGTCTCACGCGAGGCGTCGACCACGTCGGCGAATATCGCGTTGACTGGACCACCAAACTTGGCGACCCGAAGGTGACCAACCCGATCATTCACTCGACCTTTGGCTACGCCACGCAGCTCGTGGTGATCGACCGCGAGTCGGGCAAGATTGAACACGTCATCGCCGCCCACGACGTGGGTCGCGCGGTCAACCCCACGCTGTGCGAGGG
>RGSV01000006.1 GCA_010025655.1 Acidimicrobiia bacterium | reverse complement strand
AATACTCGCTGCCGGCAATGCGACCCTCTGCCCCACCGAAATGTGTTGACTTGCCGGTGTCTTCTTCCAGATGTGCGCGCTCGATGCCGATGCGCACGTCGCCAGGCAGCATGAGGAACCCATCGACGTTCAACGGCTGGTCGTACTGACTTACTTGATAGGCCTTCGGCAAGTCTGGATAGAAGTAGTTCTTGCGGTGGAACGTGCACGGCTGCACTCGACAGTTGAGCGCCAACCCGAGTCGCATCGCCAACTCGACCGCATGACGGTTGAGCACCGGTAGCGCACCAGGCAGTCCGAGGGTCACGGGGTCGATGTGCGTGTTGGGTTCGTCGCCGAAACGATTCGCACTCCCACTGAACAGTTTGGTTTTTGTCGCGAGTTCGACGTGCACTTCGAGACCGACGACGAGCTCCCACGAGTCGATCAGTTGTTCAGCCGTCGCCACAACTGACGACGGGTTCGCGGCGTTCATGATGCACGCTCGAGTTCGGCAGCCACTCGAAACATCGTCGCCTCGCCCAATGCTGGTGCGAGCACCTGCACACCTACGGGCAGGCCTGCCTCGCCGGTTCCGAACGGAACGCTCATGGCGGCATGACCCGCCAGGTTGGTGGGAATCGTGAACACATCGCACAGATACATGGCCAACGGGTTGCTCGTCTTATCACCGAATTTGAAGGCCACCGTCGGCGACGTCGGCGTGAGAATCGCATCACACTGTGCGTAGGCCTTGGCGAAATCATCGGCAATGAGGCGACGCACCTTCAACGCCTTGCCGTAGTACGCGTCGTAATAGCCGGCCGACAATGCATAAGTGCCCAGCATGATGCGGCGCTTCACTTCGTCACCGAAACCCGCGGCGCGGGTGGCGCCATACATGGCATTGAGATCTTTGGCGTCGACACGCAGGCCATAGCGCACGCCGTCGAATCGTGCGAGGTTGCTGCTCGCCTCGGCTGGTGCCACCAGGTAATACGCCGTCAAACCAAACGACATCGACGGCAACTTCACGTCGACCACGGTGGCGCCCGCCGCACGGAGAGCTTCGAATGCCGCATCGAGTCTGGCGAGCACATCGGGTGAGGAACCCTCTGGCATGTCGGCAACGCGCCCGATGCGCAACCCCTTTACACCGTTGGCGAGCACGCTCGTGAGTTGCGGCGCGGGTTGCGGCAGCGAGGTCGAGTCGAGCGGGTCATGCCCAGCGATGACTTCCATCAACAACGCTGCATCAGCCACCGTGGTGGTGAACGGTCCGATTTGGTCGAGGCTGCTGCCAAAGGCAATGAGCCCTTGGCGCGACACCATGCCGTAGGTCGGCTTGACGCCGACCAACCCGCACAAGGCCGCTGGCTGTCGAATGCTGCCGCCCGTATCACTGCCGAACGACGCAGCCGAAAAACCCGCAGCGACCGCCGCAGCACTGCCACCACTCGAACCACCTGGCACGCGCGAAGTGTCGAGCGGGTTGCGAGTCGGACCGAACGCAGAGTTCTCGGTGCTCGAACCCATCGCAAACTCATCGAGGTTGGTCTTGCCCACGAACACTGCGCCTTCGTCAGCAAGACGCCGTACAACCGTGGCGTCGTAGGGCGGTTTCCAGCCCGCAAGAATCTTCGACGAACACGTGGTCTCTACACCACGCGTGCACATGTTGTCTTTCAGCGAAATGGTGACACCGGCCAGACGGCCCACTTTCTTGCCGGCTTTGACGTCGGCGTCAATTTCTGCTGCGCGTTCACGGGCACGATCGGCAGTCACCAGGTTAAACGCGTGAATCTCGTGTTCCCGCGCGGTGATGGCGGCGAGGTTTTCTTCGAGCACCGTCGAAGCAGACAGCGACCCCGCGGCAACTTGTGTCGCAATGTCGACGACGGTGCGGCGAGTCACTCTTCGAACCCGATGATTGGTGGAACACGAAACCGACCGTCTTGTGCAGCAGGAGCACTACCGAGCACCTCGTCGCGGTCGAGTGACGGCTGCTCGACATCATCACGCAACACGTTGGTGAGCGGAATCGGCTGGTTCAACGGTTGTACGTTCGAGAGATCGAGGGCGTCGACGTCGCAAAAGTGTTCAAGCATGCCCGCCAGTTGCGTGGTCATGCGGTCGACTTCCGCCTCGGTGAGGTCGAGTCGGGCGAGTCGCGCCACTTTGGCGACAGTGTCGCGCGAAATCGGCTCGGGCACGAGGTCAAATGCTACGAGCGACGAGGCGGGCGCGAACGCGCTACGACGTCACGTGCACGAGCATGCCTGACTCGGGCCACAGGCTGGGCGGCTGCAAGCCGACCACTGCCAGCTCGCGACCCGTGCAGGTGAGCGGTGTGGTCATCCACTCGGGTTGTGTGTGCCCGATGCCGCCCATTCGACCGAGCGGTAGGTGCGTAACGGTGTAGGTGCGTTCGGGGTCAAGCCCAGAGATGCGCCAGCGCGGCACCACCAACCAGGGCGAGGTCTGGAGTTGCACGTAGGCCAGCAATGCAGTGCGGCGATCGGCGGCGAACACACCGTGCGCCAATGCCGAGTTGTCGTCGAGATCGAAGCGCACGACATCACCCGAGTGCAACAGTGCGCGGTGTTGTTTGTGCAATGCGATCGCCTCGCGCAACACCGAGCGATCATGGTCGTTGAGTTTCTGCGGGTCGCACTCGACCCCCATCCAGCCGAAGAGCGCGGTGAGTGCACGCAGTTCAATGCTGTGCGATCGACCAGTCGTGTGCGACTGCTTAGCTCCGACGTGCATACCGAGCACTTCATTCGGCACCCACATGCCAGTGCCACGTTGAATGTGTTGGCGCTCGAGTGGGTCGTTGCAGTCGCTGGTCCACACGCGCACCGCGCGCGACAACACGGCGTGATCGATGCGACCGCCACCCGAGGCGCACGATTCAAACTCAACCTGCGGGTGTGAGGTGCGCAGCGCGTCGAGCAGTCGGTAGAAGGCGAGCGTCTGACGGTGTGCACCGGCTGCCCCGTCGGCAGCACTCGCGTGAATGAGCGGCCGGTTCATGTCCCACTTCACGAAGGCGATGTCGTGGTCGCGCAACAGCGCATCAAGTTGTGCAAATACGTGCGCGAACGCCTGCTCGTTGGTGAGGTCGAGTAGCAGCTGGTGGCGAGCCATCACAGGCTCGTAGTCGACGGCGTGCAACACCCAGTCAGGGTGCGCACGCACGAGATCGCTATCACGGTTGACCATCTCGGGTTCAATCCAGATGCCAAAGTCCATGCCGCGTGACTTCACGTGCGCAATGAGTGGCGCCAAACCCTGCGGATACACCTCGCGTGACACGACCCAATCACCGAGGCCAGCGCGATCGTTGCGACGGGCGCCGAACCACCCGTCGTCGAGCACGAATCGTTCGATACCGATGTCGGCTGCCGCGTCGGCGAGTGCACTCAACGCAGCAGTGTCATGGTTGAAATACGTCGCTTCCCACGTGTTGAGCAATACTTTGCGCACGGGAACTGTCGGAGTCACCGAACGCACGTGTCGGTGCAGCACCCACGAGGCCGACGTGAACCCGTTTGCCCCGTAGGCACCAACCACCTTGGGCGTCGTATACGACCCACCCGGGTCGAGACACACTTCGCCAGGCATCAGCAATTCGCCGAGCTGCGTGTATCGACGACCGTCGGGCAAGACTTCAGCGAGCACTGCATGATTGCCGCTGTAGGCGAGATGCACGCCCCACACCTCGCCCGTCCATTCGCGCGCATCGGTGGTGCTCCACCACACCGTGGGCGGGTATTCGTGCGAAGTGCGACCCGTGCGGTTCTCAGTGGTCCACGCACCGTGATCGATCGTCTGGCGATGCGTCGCTGACTCGCGAGACCAACGACCCGAATACGTGGTGAGATCGCGGGCACTCGACGGGACGGGTAGCGAAATGGTGAGTGCGTCGAGCAAGAAGCGCGAGTCACCTTCGTTGATCACTGTGGCCGACACACACAGCGCACCGCTTGCGTCAAGTTCAATGCGTGTGTCGAGCCGCAACTTGGCAATGGCATCGCGTGACGACGTGGTCACCGAGCGCTCGGTGGTCTGCACATCGCAGGTTGAGAATCGTGGCGCCCAATCGCGACCGCCGGGACGATGACCCTGTAGGCCAGGGCGGGCCTGCGAACCGAGAGAGTGTTGCGGCACGATTTGCAACGCAGGCACTACGTCGAGCGAGCCGTGCGTGGTGGGTCGTCTCGTCATCGATGCCATGCGTTGTGCATCGGGTGCGTTGAGGCGGGCGCCCCAATGCGCAATCGTGGGAACTCCGCCCGACACGTCAATCACGACGGACACCTCGTCGTGCACCATGTGCACCAGATCACCCATTTCCGACAGAGCCTACGATGAGACGGTCGTGGAAGATTCAGTGTCGGAGATTCGCGTCGACCCGTGGCTGGGCACGATGGTGCACGTTGTTGCGTCTCGTCAGAACCGCCCGAACCTGCCGTCGGCGGGCTGTCCGTTCTGCGTCGGCGGGCTTGAGGCACCCGAGCCCTACACGGTGAAGTCGATTGCCAATCGGTGGCCGCCGATGCCCAGCGAACGTTGCGAAGTCGTGATGTACACGAGCGACCACGATGCGCGGCTCGCCACACTGCCCGCCACTCAACTCTCGGCACTCATCGATCTGTGGGCGCAACGCACTGAGGCACTCGGTGCGCGCCACGACGTCGACTACGTACTCATCTTCGAGAACTCTGGGCGCGAAGTTGGCGCCACTATCGATCATCCACATGGCCAGATCTACGCCTTCGACCATGTTCCCGATCGACCCGCACGACGCCTAGCGGCCGGGTGGAAACCCGACCCCACCACCGATCGCCTCATTGTTCAACGTGATGGATGGGCTGCGACAGTGCCGTCTTCGTCTCCGTATCCACTCGCCATCGAGATCGCGCCGATCGAACGTGTGCCCGACCTCGTGTCGATGAACGTCGAGCAGCGCGCCGGCTTTGGTGTCATCTTGCAAGACGTGCTGTCGCGCATCGAGCGGCTGCATGACGGGCCAACGCCCACGATGATGTGGTTCAATCAACGCCCCACAGTCATCGCCACTCGCGCCCGTGATGTCGACGGTTACGCCGATGCGTGGTTCAACGTCGAAATCGTCTCGCCGTGGCGTGCGCCGGGCGTGATGCGCTACATCGCGGCAGCCGAGGTGGCCACCGGTGAATACTTCATTCCGGTGGTGCCTGAGCAACTTGCTTCGCGCTTACGCGACGCGAGTCGATGACCAACCACGTCACTGAGGCGACGAATACGACGATCGACGTCCACTGATTGAGCCGCAGACCCCCGGCTGACTTTGCGGGGTCGATTCGCAACTCTTCGACGAAGAATCGCAGGAGCGTGTAGCCGGCCGTATAGAAGAGGAAGAGACGCCCAGGTCGAAGCATTGCTGGCGGCTCAGCGCGCAGACTGGCGCGCCGGTCAAGTCGCAGCAGCACCACACACAGCACCAGATTGCCGATCGCCTCATAGAGAAACGTCGGATGAAACAAGGTGCCCGATTCATAACCGCGCGGCAAGTGTTTATCGTCGATCTCAAGACCCCACGGCAACGTGGTGGCGCGACCGAAGAGCTCTTGGTTGAACCAGTTGCCGATGCGACCAATCGCTTGCGCCAGCGGCAAGGCGGGCGCCACCGCAGTCAGCGTGTTGGACACCGAAAGTCCGCGGCGACGGGCGACGTAGAGCCCGACCGCGACTCCGAGAGCAATACCACCCCAGATGCCGAGGCCACCTTTCCAGATCTTGAATACGTCGACGAAGCGACCGTTGAAACGTTCCCAATCGGTGATCACGTGATACATGCGTGCACCAACGACACCGGCGGGCACCGCCCAGATAGCGATGCTGCTCGCATCGTCGCGCGTGCCCCAACCGCGCGACTCAAGTCGGCGACCCATCAGCCAGGTTGCGGCAATTGCGCCGAGCGCGATCATGAGGCCGTAGGCATTGAGGCGCAACGGACCAAGTTCGAGTGAGCCCGATGACGGACTGGGGATCGAGGCAATCACATTTACGGCAAACCCTGCAGTGGCAAAGAAGGTCATGGCTGCCACGCTAGGTTCACCAAGCGTGTCGGGCAGATCGCAGGGTCTCGACTGGTCGGCACTCGCCGGTCTCACATCGATCGTCGCACTCTTGCCCGCCTGGCTGATGACGGCGAGCGTGTTGTGGTTGCCGTTCTGGTGGTGGGGTCAAGTGTCGTATCTACTCTTCGTTGGGTCGCTCTTTGCGCTCTTCATCGTGTTGTTCGCCCGCGGCACTCAACGATTCGTGCTGATGAAGTTGCTCGGTGCACGAATGCCGACGGCCCGCGAGCAGTCGCGTCTCGATGAAGCGTGGCTACCAATCATGCGTCGCAGCGGCTTGGGTCGCCGACGATTCGTGCTTGCCGTTGTTGACGTCGACGAAATGAATGCATTTGCCTGCGGCGGCCACCTCGTCGTTGTGTCGTCTTTCGCGATTGAACGTCTTGACCGAGAGCAACTGACGGGTGTGCTTGCCCATGAGTTGAGTCACCACTTGGGCTTCCATACCGTCGCGCTCACCATTGGTCAGTGGATGATCCTGCCAATCACGCTGCTCTCGCGCGGTGGCATGGCGCTGCATCGCACCGCCGAATCACTGACCCGCGCGTTCGCACAACGAATTCCGCTACTGCATGCACTCGGACTCTTTGTCGCCGCGTTCTTGCATGTGGTGTCATGGTTGTTGATGCTCAATGTCTCACTCGCAACGTTGCTCGGCAACGCGGCAAGTCGCCTCACCGAATACGACGCCGATCGTCGCGCAGCACACCTCGGGTTCGGTCACGAGTTACTGGCTGCCATGCGCGCATCTGGTTACGAAGACACTTCTTCACTGCGTCAGAATGTATGGCACCGAGTGTTCGCATCACATCCACCCATGAAGTTGCGCATCAACCGACTGGCGTCGCACTTGCGAAAGTTCGGAGCCGTTCGATGAACGCTGCACGAGCACGCCTCGCATCCATCGCTCTGGCCTCTCTCGCGGGTGCGCTCGTCGCAATCGGTCTGCCACCATGGGGTATCTGGCCAACCGCACTGGTCGGAATCGCGCTCTACCTCGTCGTCGCCGAGCGTGTGTCGTTGCGCCGAGCACCACAGTTCGTCTTGGCACTCGTCTTTGCCTGGTCATGGTTGGCGCCAGCGATGGGCTGGATGTGGCAGCTCGTGCCGGGTGGCTTTGTCATCGCACCATTGCTCTTTGCATTCATGCATGCAATCGGCGCAACACTTGCCGCTCGCCTCAGTAGCTCAGTCTCACTACGTGTGGTGGCGCGAGTGACTGCGCTCGCCTTGGTCGAAGCTTTTCGTCACTTCTGGCCGTTCGGTGGGGTTCCGCTCGCGAGCCTCGCACTTGGCGTTGCCGACACCCGGCTCGCGCAACTCGGTCGTGTCATCGGCCCACTCGGCTTGTCGTGGTGGGTGGCCGTTTTCGGTGGCGCACTTGCACTGCTCTGGCTGAAGAGGGCGGAATTCGGTTGGCACACGCGCCGTGTCGCATTGTCGATGATCGCCATCGTGGTGCTTCTGCAGGTGCTGGGTGTTGTCGCGCCACGCGGACGCGAGACGGGCGACACCATACGAATTGCTCTGGTACAAGGTGGTGGACCACAAGGTGTGCTCGCCATCAACTCAAACCCACGCGACGTATTCGAACGTCACGTGACGGCGACACGGTTGCTCACGCAAAACGATGACCTCGATCTCGTCGTGTGGCCAGAGAACGTAATCGACGTAGCCCAATTCGCTGATAGCCGTGCCCTCGAGACGGTCGCCAGCGAAGCGAAGAGGCTCGATGCAGCCCTCGCGGTTGGCGTCACCGAAGATGCCGAGAACGGCTTCACCAATGCCCAGATCGTTGTCGACGCTGTGGGCAGCATCACTTCGCGCTACGACAAGGTGCGGCGTGTGCCGTACGGCGAATACATTCCGCTGCGGTCGTTCTTGCGTGCACTCGGTGCGCCGGTCGACCGTGTGCCGCGCGATGCAGTCGCAGGTCGCGAACGAGCGATCATCGAGGTGCCCGTCGCAGCAGGTGACGGCGCGGCGGATAACAACACGGCCGACGCAGGCGCGGCGAGCCAGAAGGTGCCGCTTGCCGTCGCCATTTCGTGGGAGGTCTTCTTTGCCCCGCGCGCCAATGACGGTGTTGCCGCTGGCGGCCAGGTAGTGCTCAATCCGACCAACGGTTCGAGCTACACCGGCGAAATCCTGCAACGCCAGCAAGTCGCCGCATCACAACTGCGCGCGATCGAGACGGGGCGGTTCGTCGCACAAGCCGCAACGACAGGTTTCAGCGTCTTCATCGACCCTGATGGCAATGTGCTTGAGCGGATTGCGATTGGCAAAGCAGCGGTCGTGCTGCGTGAGGTGCCACTGCGCAAAGGTCGCACGTGGTATTCGCAACTCGGTGATCTTCCCGTGATTCTTCTCATGCTCGCTGTGCTGGTTTTTATTGGCGTACGCAGTCGCAACGATTCCGAACAAGCATTTGATGACCTGATCGTCGGTCTCGTTGGTACGAGGCTTACCGAATGAGCAACGAGCTGCACCTCGGCACGGGCTGGTTCGGCTGCTCGGTCGATGCACTACACGGTGCGCGCCTGTCGTCGCTGCGCGTCGGCGGACGCGAACGGCTCGTCACCCACTCGCGAGGTGCGAGCCCCACATCGTGGGGTGCGTACCCGATGGTGCCGTATGCCGGGCGGGTGCGACGCGGCAAGTTTCAGCACGCCGGGCGAGAACACCAGTTGCCGCTCAACTTCGGTCACCATGCGATTCACGGCACCGTGTTCGACGTGTCGTGGGCGACACTCGAGCAGTCACCGACTCGTGTGGTGCTCACTGCATCATTGGGCGCACGATGGCCGTTCACGGGTCAGGTGACCCACGACATTTCACTTGATGTAGAGCACCAATCGGTGACCTGCGCGCTCGAAGTGACGACCAGTGAGTCGATGCCTGCGCAGGTCGGCTGGCATCCGTGGTTTGTGCGACCAGCCCGACTCGATGTCGACTTTGCAGAGATGTACCTGCGCGACGCCGACTACATCGCTACCGCACAACGCATCACTCCGCCGCCAGGGCCGTGGGATGACTGCTTCACGGGGGCACGTCGCTCGCCTGCAGTGTTATTCGACGACGGTATACGCATCACTGTCGAAAGTGATTGCGACCACTGGGTGATCTACGACATTCCGAAGCATGCGCTGTGCATTGAACCACAATCTGGTCCTCCCGACGGCTTCACATTGCGACCGCAGGTGGTGACTGCGACACAACCGTTGCGTCGCACCATGACGCTCGTGGCACGATGACACTCGTAGCAGGGTGATGTTCGGCGCACACATCTAATCGCTCGATAAATTCGCAGCGATAGCGTCAACCCGCATGCCGGGGGGCGCCGAGGTGCAGCGCGAACTCGACCGACTGCGCGAAGGCCCGTTGCGTCTCGCCTATCTCACCTACCGCGGCAAGCCACACGTCGGTGGCCAGGGCGTCTACACACGACACCTCACCAAAGCACTCGTCGATCTCGGCCATCACGTCGAGGTCTACGGGGGCCAGCCGTATCCGGTACTCGACCCGCGCATTGCGATGCACAAACTGCCGAGCCTCGACATCTTCAACGACCAATATCCCGGTCGCTTCCCCGCCTATTGGGAACTGAACAACTGGCCGAACATGCTCGAGGCGTTGTATTTCTTGAAGGGAACCTTTGCCGAGCCGCTGACCTTTAGTCTGCGCGCCTACCGCGAGTTGCGTGAACGTGTCGCTGACTTCGATCTTGTACACGACAACCAGTGTCTCGGTAAGCACATCCTCTCGATCGAAAAACTGATTCCGACGATTGTCACGTTGCACCATCCCATCACTAAAGATCGCAAGTTGGAGATGCAACACACCAAGACGCTGTGGAAGCGTTTGGGCATCTCACGGTGGTATTCGTTCGTGAAGATGCAAGGCAAGGTTGCCAGTCGTCTGCCACGCATCGTGGTGGTGAGTGAGAACTCGATCAACGACATTCACACCGACATGAAGGTTTCGCTCGATCGCATGCGACTGGTGCCAGTGGGTGTCGACCCTGATTTGTTCAAGCCACTGCCGGGTGTGACTCGCAAGCCGCACCACCTCATCACCACCGCATCGGCTGATGTTGCGCTGAAGGGTCTCGCCTATCTACTTGAGGCCGTCGCAAAGTTGCGCACTGAACGCGAGATTCACCTCACCATCATTGGCAAACCACGACCGGGTGCGTCAGCAGATCTCATCGAATCGCTCGGTCTTGCCGACTGCATCTCGTACGTGTCGGGCGTCAGCGACGAGCGCATCGTCGAGTTGTATGCCGAGAGCACACTCGCTGTTGTTCCGAGTCTCTATGAGGGTTTCAGCCTTCCTTCAATCGAGGCGATGAGCACCGGCATCTGTCTCGTCGCCACCACTGGTGGGGCACTGCCAGAGGTCACGGGTCGCGACGGAGAGACCGTGTTGTCATGTGCACCGGGTGACGCAGGTGCCTTGGCTGCAGCGATTCGGCGCGGTCTTGACGATGCCGACCTGCGGGCACGCATTGGTGCGGCGGGTCGTCAACGCGTCGTCGAACGCTGGTCGTGGCGCCACTGTGCATCACTCACCGTCGACCAATACCGCGACGTGTTGCAGATGCCCCACAACGTCGAAAAACTGCGCAAGCGTCTCGCGGCAGGCAGCGCTACGTCGTCGCACCAGCGCGGCGGCACCCCATTGCCTCACGAGCATTCGGCCCGCTGATGCTGACGATTCGCTTTGACGCCTTGCCGCTGCGCGAAGGTGCACTCTTTCTTGATGCCGGCGCAGGCTTCGGTCGTCACGCCTACGAAGCGGCGCGCCGTGGGGCGCGAGTGGTGGCACTCGACTACGGCCACGACGAGGTTGTCGGCACGCGCAACACCTTTGCTGCGATGGCGATGGCGAACGAGATTGACTCGTCGCGATTCGTTGCAGCGATGCGCGGCGATGCAACGCGGCTGCCGTTCGCCGACGGATCATTCGACTGCGTCGTCACCAGCGAGGTGCTCGAGCACATTCCTGATGATGATGCAGCGTTGCGCGAGTTGGTGCGCGTACTCAAGCCAGGTGGAGTCTTCGCCGCGACGGTGCCGTCATGGTTTCCTGAGAAGGTGAACTGGATGTTGAGCGACGAGTATCACGCGCCGTTCGTACCGGGAGGTCACGTGCGTATCTACACCGCCCGTGAGCTCAAGCGAAAGATTTCCGGCCAAGGTCTGCGAGTGCGGGGTGAGCACCGATCACACGGTTTGCACTCGCCGTACTGGTGGCTGCGCTGCGCAGTCGGACCAGCGCGCGAAGACCACTCACTCGTGGCGAAGTACAAGCGCCTGCTTGAGTGGGACATCGTCAAGGCGCCTCGACTCACCCGCACCCTCGATCGCGTGCTGAGTCCTGCGCTCGGCAAGTCGTATGTGGTGTATGCCGAGAAACCGCGCGAGGTATCCCGATGAACCCGCACGACCCGCTCAACACGGCGACGGACATGACGAGATTTCGTGCGCCCGCGCTGCCAACCCGCAGTGAGTTGCTGCAGACCGCGCAATGGATTGCGTCGTTGCAGCTTGACAACGGAATGATTCCTTGGTTCATCGGCGGTCACTGCGACCCGTGGAACCATGTCGAGACCGCCATGGCACTCGACGTGATGGGCTTGCATGATCGTGCGGCGCGGGCCTACGACTGGCTCACAGCGACTCAACGGCCCGATGGTTCGTGGCACAACTACTACCGCAGTGACGGCACGATTGAAGACGCCAAGCTTGACTCAAACGTCTGTGCTTACATTGCGGCCGGTGTCTGGCATCACTGGCAGTGCACGCAACGTCAAGATGACATCGAACGCTGGTGGCCGACCGTCGAGCGAGCCATGGAGTTCGTGCTCAACATGCGACGCAAAGACGGCACCATATTGTGGGCCAGGGAAACTGACGGTGAACCGTGGAACTACGCCTTGCTCACCGGGTGCAGTTCGATTCGCCATTCACTTCACTGCGCGGCAAATGTCGCAGCGTTGGTCGGCGAGGCTCGACCGCTTTGGCGGGCAGCGGCCGATGCGATTGACGCCGTCATCAACCACGCTCCGGATTCATTCGAACCAAAAACTCGTTGGGCGATGGACTGGTACTACCCCGTCTTGACGGGTGCACTCATCGATGACGCCGCCAAGCTGCGCCTCAATGATTCTTGGGACTCTTTCTTTCTCGAAGGAGAACCCACCGGCGCAAATGCTCGCGGCATTCGCTGCGTCAACGACGAACCGTGGGTGACCGCATCAGAAACTGCTGAGTGTGCGATCGCCTATGCGGCAATCGACGACCATGAAACTGCCAGTGACTTGCTCGCACTCACCACGGTGCATCGCAACGCAGACGGCTCGTACTTCACCGGCATCGTGTGGCCGCAGGGCATTTGCTTCCCCGACAACGAAGTCAGCGCCTACACCGGTGCTGCGGTGATTCTCGCTGCCGACGCGCTCGCGGCACTCTCTCCAGCACACCAGTTGTTTACGCAGCACTAACGCGGCGAAGCACGCGCAGCGAACCTGTGCAACCGACCTCGATGAACCGACCCGATGCGAGCGCGGGTCGATAAATCTCGTCGTGTGGTGCCTGACCGCCATCGGCCGGGTCGGCAAACACATCGTGGACCGCGAGGACTCCACCAACGGCAACGTGCGCGTGCCAGGCGTGATAGTCACCGCGCGCAACATCACGACCGTGACCACCATCGATGAAACACAGAGCAAGCGGCGTTGTCCACTCCGCGCCAATTGCATGGGAATCACCCACGCACTCGTGCACCACTTCTGTTAGCCCAGCACTACGCATTGTCGCGCGGAAGAACGGCAACGTGTCGATGCGACCGTCGTGGTTCACCACTGCTGGGTCATGCCATTGCCAACCGGCTTGGTTTTCTTCTGATCCCCCGTGATGATCGACGGCGTACAACGACACCCCACGTTCGGCGGCGACTGCGCCCAACCACACCGTGGAGCGTCCGCAATACGAGCCGATCTCGGCAAGCGGCAGACCAGGGAGCTCATCGCAAGCAGCATGTGCGGCGTCAAACAGCGCATCGCCTTCGGCCTCGGGCATGAAGCCCTTTGTCGCGAGTGCAATCGTGCGCAGCCGGTCATCGAGCCGCCGCATCGTTGCGAATGCTAATGAGACAGCTGGCGCGTGTCTCATCGGTGCGTTTCTCTGCCAACATAGAGAGGTGCCGACTGCGCGCCGACCGCTCGACGACCTGATCGACCTACTCAATGTCGAGGCCATTGAGGTCAACATCTTCCGTGGCCGCAGCCCCGACGAAAAGCGCCAACGCGTCTTTGGCGGTCAGGTTGCAGGTCAGGCGTTGGTCTCGGCGGCACGCACCATTGATGAGCAGGTACGCGGTATTCACTCACTGCACGCCTACTTCGTGCGACCAGGTGACCCGAACGTTCCGATCTTGTACGAAGTCGATCGCCTGCGCGATGGCAAGAGCTTCTCCACTCGCCGAGTGATTGCGATTCAGCACGGCAAGGTGATCTTCAACCTGCAGGCAAGTTTTCATGCTGACGAGCCGGGTCTCGACTATCAACTCGCGATGCCGAGTGGTGTGCCAGACCCCGAGAGCCTTCCCGACTTCAAGACGCGCATGGAGCCGTTCAAAGAGCAACTCGGCGACTGGTACGACCGACCACGACCGATCGACATTCGCTATGTCGACAACGATCCGCTGTCACGTGAAGGGCAACCACGTCTTGGTCAACGTGTGTGGATGCGCGCCGATGGTGAACTGCCCGACGACCCCGTCTTGCACACCTGCATCGTCACCTATGCCAGCGACATGACGTTGCTCGACACCGCCCTCTTGCCGCACGGTATTGGTTGGACTGACGGCAAGGTGCAGATGGCCAGTATCGATCATGCAATGTGGTTCCATCGACCGTTCCGCGCCGACAACTGGCTGCTGTACGACCAGTCATCGATCTCGACCTCCCATGCTCGTGGCCTGGCGGGCGGCGCCATCTTTACCCGTGATGGGTCGATGGCAGTTTCTGTCGTGCAAGAAGGTCTCATTCGCGTGGTGGGTAAGTGATGTCTGGTGCCCTTGCCGTCGACTTCGCGCTCGTCATTGCGGGCTTCATTGGTATGGAGGCCGTCACCTATGTCGTGCACCGCTTCGTCATGCATGGGCCGCTCGAGTCGCTACACCGCAGTCATCACCGCAACGCCGCGGCAGCCTTTGCCGATAAACGACCGGAACCCAACGATGTGTTTCCTGCCGCATTCTCGTTGGTCGTCCTCGCCGCACTGTGGGTCGGCTTCAACCTCTCGGGCTTTGCATGGCTCGTGCCACTCTTTGTGGGTGTGACGGTGTACGGCATCGTCTACACCGCGATTCACGACGGAATCATTCACGGTCGTGTCGCCTGGATGAAGCGCATCGACACACGCTGGACTCGCTCACTCACACTTGCCCATCGCGCCCACCATCGCGCCAACAGCGAACCTTACGGAATGCTGCTGCCTTCACTCACCATGCATGAGAGATCGGTGCGCAATCAGGTAGCGCGCAGCGGGTCACGACCATCCCAAGTACCTGTCGACCAATAGGGAACAAACCGCGCGAACATCTCTTCGCCGTACCAATTCTCGGCCCGCGTGCGTTGCACCACTGCACCATGGTCTGGGCGACGGGTGGCAAAGTTACGCATCGCATCGTGATTGCGCCACACACTGAACGTGCCGAGTCGCAAGATTGGTGCTTCGCCGACGGCGACCACAGCCACGAGACCATCTGATGCTTGCAGCTCGCGGTCAACCACGCGAGCGGCTGCGCTGAAGGTGCGCCAGGCTCGCAGGCGAACGTCGGCGCGAGTGATGATGGCGAGCGGTGTGTCGGCATCACCCGACGAGTCACTCTGATCTCGCTGCAAGATTCTCGGCACGTGCACCCCGCGCCACGCGCCGTGACCGCCAGCGCCACGCAACTTCACGTGCCACGACTCACGCAGGCCGGCACGGTGCTGCTGGGCAGTGATGAACGCATCGGCAGCCGACTCGGTCTGCCAGAGACAAAACAGTGCAGTGCGCCCCCACTCACTGCCTGGCGCGGTGCTCGAGCCCTTGCCCGTACCCAACACCCGCACGAAGAGCAGCTCTGCACTACGTCGATAGCGCAGACGATCAAAAGCGAGGGCGTTGATCATTGCCGCGTTGTTGCGCCAGCGCAGGAGATGAAACGTCGCAACCGCAGCCATGTCTGCCTTACAGTGTGTCTGCGTGACTGAGGCATTGCTCGCCGTACTCATCGGCTATCTCCTCGGCTCGCTACCGATAGCCGACTTCGTCTCGCGGCGATACGGCGGGCCGAACCTGCGCGATGTCGGTGACCACAACCCAGGGTTCTGGAATTCGCGGGCGGTGCTGCCGCGTAACGCGTCACTCACCATCTTCATTGGTGACCTCGCTAAAGGGGTCGTCAGTGTGCTCGCTGCTCAAGCAATGACAACCGACTGGCGGGTGTGGTATCTCGCAGCAGGTGGCGCAATGGTTGGTCATGCGTGGCCGATCTTTGCGCGATTCAGCGGCGGTCGCAGTGTGCTCGCCTGGGTCGGTGCGGCCATCGTGCTCAGCCCTCTGCCGGCAGGGTTCGCCGTGTTGATGGTGTTGTTGTTCTGGGCGGCAACTCGCGAGTTCAGTCACGCCGTGCGAATCGGTGTCGTGTTGTTTCCCTTTGCACAGTGGTACCAAGACGGTCCGTGGCGCACCGCGGCAACCGGCGTGCTGATGAGCATCATCGGCGTGCGCTTCGTGATGGCCAGCGACGTGATGGCCAGCAAGACGGGCCTCGCCGACATGTACGCGTCAATACGTGCGGCCGCGCCACTGGCGCGATGGAAACATCGTGCCGCGCACGACGACAATCCACGCGAGTAGGTCGGCAAAGGGCGAAAGCCAATAGCCAAGACCACCGCGTTCATATGCGCGACGCGTGCCAATGAGTGTGCCGATACGAATGGCGAGAAGCGTTGCAGAGAATGGTGTGAAGAAGAGCGACTGCGTTACGCCACCGACCGCGACCAGCAACAACGGTGCTACGAGGGTGAGCGCAGTAACCAGCACACCGCTGAATTGACGCCAAGGTGATTCCACCGTGGTGAGTGCGAGCGACCGACCCCAACCGCGCCACGTATCGCTGAACGAATCGAACATCTCCACCACCAGCAGGTCTCGACCATCAAACATTTCGACCTGCTTGCCGCGTGCGACCAACCAGCGAACCAGGGCGACATCTTCAATTGTTGACGAGCGCACGGCGGTGAACCAGTCGTCGTGCAAGGCATCATGTCGGCGAAACACCATGCACTGGCCATTGGCGACGGCATCTCGACGCGCCTGCCGCGCGCCAGCTGCATGGCGATAGACGAGCGAGGTCAGCATCGCAGCGTGCAACCACCGAC
>RGSV01000050.1 GCA_010025655.1 Acidimicrobiia bacterium | reverse complement strand
CCCGCATCGGCCACGCTGTGCGCGAAGCGTTCGTGTCCCGATCGAAAGACCGTGTTGTAGTAGCACATCACAATGAGTGGCACCGTCACCTGCAGACGTCGCACGCCGTCGAGAATCTTGGCGGGTGTGGCACCGCGTTGTAGCGCACGCGTCGAGGCTCGCTGAATCACGGGGCCATCCATCACAGGGTCAGAGAACGGCAAGCCGATTTCCACTGCGTCGGCACCGTTGGCGACACATGCCATTACGGCTTCTTCCCACTCATCCATGTATCCGGTGATGTACGGCACCAGCAACTTTCGACCAGCTGTGCGTTGCGCACGCAGGTGTGTTTCGAGGCGACCTGCGGTCATTAGCCGTGGTTGCCGAGCACGTTCATCATTTGGGCGACGTCTTTGTCGCCGCGCCCCGACAAATTCATAAGCACCGTGGCCCCCTGCATGGCCGGTGATTCGCGCACGATCCACGCCAGTGCGTGAGCGCACTCGAGTGCGGGAATGATGCCTTCACTGCGCGCCATCAACTGAAACGCACTCACCACTTCGTCGTCGGTGACGTTCGGATACTCGGCGCGCCCCGTGGCGGCCAGATGCGAGTGCTCGGGGCCCACACCTGGATAGTCGAGCCCGGCAGAAATCGAGTGCGCCTCACGCACCTGACCTTCTTCGTCTTGCATGAGGAAACTCTTCATGCCGTGCACGACACCCGGGATTCCGTTGCCAATCGCTGCGCCACCCGCTGGCTCGACACCAATCAGTCGTGTGTGGGCGTCGATGAAGCCGCTGAAGATTCCGATCGCATTCGAGCCGCCGCCGACGCAAGCGACGACCACGTCGGGGGCGCCACCGACGAGTGCCTGCATTTGCTCACGTGCTTCGTCACCGATCACACTCTGGAACTGGCGCACCATGTAGGGGTACGGGTGCGGGCCCATCACCGAGCCAATGCAGTAATACGAGTGCTCGACGTTGGCGACCCAGTCGCGCATCGCCTCGTTGACCGCGTCTTTCAGCGTGCGGCTGCCCGACTGCGCGGCTTCAACTTCAGCACCCAAGAGCCGCATGCGAAACACGTTTAACGCCTGTCGCTCGACGTCGACGGCACCCATATAGACCTTGCAGTCCATGCGCAAGAGGGCTGCAACCGTCGCCGAGGCCACGCCATGTTGACCGGCGCCAGTCTCCGCGATGAAGCGCTGCTTGCCCATGCGCTTGGCCAACAAACCCTGACCGAGCACGTTGTTGATTTTGTGCGAGCCCGTGTGGTTGAGGTCTTCGCGCTTCAGAATCAACCGCACACCGAGTTCACGGCTGAGGTTGTGGCATTCGGTGAGCATCGACGGACGGCCGGCGTATTCAGCAAAGAGTCGACGCAGTTCGTCGCGAAACACTTGGTCACCCCACGCCTCAGTGAAGGCCGCCTCAAGTTCTTGACACGCGGGCACCAACGTTTCAGGAACGAATCGCCCGCCAAACTCGCCGAATCGACCTGTGCTGCTGGGCGCTTTGAGTGCGGTCACTGCTTCACGATACCGATGAGGTCTCGTCGAACGCCGAGAGTGCCGCCTGCACGAATCGCCGCACTTTGCTCGCATCTTTTTTGCCGGGTTCGCGCTCGACTCCTGAACTCACATCGACGCCAAATGGGCGCACGGTCTCGATCGCGAGCGCGACGTTGTCGGGCGTGAGACCGCCCGACACCACACAGCGAATGTCTTTAGGTACGTCGGCGAGCAGCGCCCAGTCATACGGCACACCCGACCCAGGCTCGGGGGAATCAAAGAGCACGAGGTCAGTGCGATAGCGATTGCACCGTTGTGCATCGGGTGAGCCCGCGACGACACCTTTCATCACCCAGCCAAGTTCGGCGACCACTTCGTCGACTTGCGCCACACTTTCACGGCCATGCAGTTGCGCTCCGCGTAGACCCGCTTCGCGCACGGTACGCACGACCGTCTTGGGGTCACTGTCGCGAAAGACCCCGATCGTCAACACGCCAGGCGGAAGTCGCTTGACGATGTCTGACACCTTGCCCACGGACACCTGGCGCTTTGAGGGCGCAAATACGAAACCAAGCGCAGTGGCTCCCATAGCCACACTCAACAGTGCGTCTTCTTCGTTGGTGATGCCGCAAATCTTGATCAACATCGTGCTTACGAAGGTAGTGCCAGCCTCAGCTCTCGTAGCGACGCTTCTACATCGTTGCTCGTGACGAGATGCTCACCAACGAGCACCGCGCGATAGCCAGCGGCGGCCAATCGGGCGGCGTCGGCGCCACCGGTGATTCCTGACTCGGCGACCCCGACAACACCATCGGGAATCTCCCCCGCCACACGCACCGCCCGTTCACGGTCGACCTGAAATGTGCGCAGGTCACGCTGGTTCACCCCGACCAGACGTGGGTCAACACGCAGGGCCCGGCGCAGTTCTGCCTCGTCGTGCACCTCAACGAGGGCCGCCAGACCAAGTTCAACAGCGAGGGCGTGAAAGGACGCGAGTTCGTCATCGCTCAACGCCGCAACGATCAGTAGCACGGCATCGGCACCCATGGCGAACGCATCAACGACGTCGAGTGCCGACACAGTGAAGTCTTTGCGCAAGACCGGCACGCTGGTTGCCGCACGCGCGGCCTGCAGATCTGCGGCACTGCCACCAAAATGCGGCTCGTCGGTGAGCACCGAAAGACACGCAGCGCCGCCAGCCGTATAGCGCTCGGCCATGACTCGTGGGTCGAGTGATTCGTTCAACGCTCCGCGCGATGGCGAGCGCCGTTTGATTTCAGCGATCACGGCAAGCGAGTCTCCTTGCAGTGCTGCGACAAAGTCGCGCGTCGTCGTGGCGCCGCGCAACGTCTCAACTGCTGCACGCGCAGTCTCTGCCGCAACGCGCGCTTCGGACAGCGAACGCGTATCAGCCGCCGCCCGCCGTCGATGATGGGCGACGATGGCGTCGAGATAGGTCAAGGTCAGAACCCGAAGCGCGCAGCGAGGTGCGCTTCGAGCGACGCGAGCGGCACGCGCTCTTGCACCGTGGTGTCGCGGTCGCGCACCGTCACCGCATGATCGGTGAGTGAATCAAAGTCGATGGTGATGCACACGGGTGTGCCAATCTCGTCTTGTCGGCGATAGCGACGGCCGATGGCCTGCGTCTCGTCATAGTCGCACATATATCGCTTGGCAAGTGAGGAATACACCTCTTCGGCGAGCGGCGTGAGGGTGTCTTTCTTCGACAACGGCAACACCGCCACTTGATAGGGCGCAATGCGCGGGTGCAGGCGCAGCACGGTTCGCGGTTCGTCGTTAACGATGTCTTCGTCGTAGGCGGCCAACAAAAACGCTGCCATCGTGCGATTCACACCGGCGGCCGGTTCAACCACATACGGCACATAGCGCTCGTTCGTCGCCTGGTCGAAATAATCGAGGCGTTGACCCGAATGCTTGGCGTGCTGGGTGAGGTCATAGTCAGTGCGCTGGGCGATGCCCTCGAGTTCTCCCCAACCCCACGGAAACAGGAACTCGATGTCGCAGGTGCCTGCCGAATAATGTGACAATTCGTCAGCCGCGTGTTCGCGCAACCGCAACATCTCGCGCGGAATTCCGTGTGAGACGTACCACTCGAGGCGCTCACGCTTCCAATAGTCGTACCACTGCGGACCCTCGGCGGGTGGCACGAAGAACTCAAGTTCCATCTGTTCGAACTCGCGTGTGCGGAAGATGAAGTTGCCCGGCGTAATCTCGTTGCGAAACGACTTGCCGACCTGAGCGATGCCGAACGGCGGTTTCTTTCGGCTGGTGGCAAGCACGTTGGCGAAATTCACGAACATGCCTTGGGCGGTCTCGGGTCGCAGATATACCTCGGTGCCCGCACCTTCGATTGGGCCGGCATGGGTCTTGAACATCAAATTGAATGCTCGCGCCTCGGTGAACTGACAACCTTTCATCTTCTCTGGGCAGTCACGCTGCTCGAGCTGGTCGGCGCGAAAACGACGTTTGCACACCGTGCAGTCGACGAGCGGGTCGCTGAAGTTGGCGAGGTGACCGCTGGCTTCGAACGTTTGCGGAGGGTTCAAGATTGCGGCATCAATCAGCACGACGTCGCTTCGCATCTGAACGACAGCGCGCACCCAGGCATCCTTCACGTTGCGCAGCATCAGTGCACCGAGCGGGCCGTAGTCGTAGCTCGAGCGGAATCCGCCGTAAATCTCCGCACTGGGAAAGGCGAACCCGCGGCGCTTCGCCAGATTGACGATCTGTTCGAGATCTTTCGCTGGCATTTCGTCAAGACTACTGAGGAACGTTGCGATTTCTGAGCCTCACCGCAATCAGTGAGACGTGTCGCTGTGTGGCGCAACAAAGAGCGACGACGATTTGATGCGTCGCTCGAGATGATGTTCCATCAACGTGCGAGCCAGCCGCACGAACTGCTGCACGGCGTCAGGGTCGTGTTGTGGTGTAGCCAGCACTTCAGCCACTCGCCCACCGAGTACCGCCTGCAGCAGCGCGAGCACTGCTGGGGTGACTGCTGCGCCGCGACGACACGCTTGGCACTGAACGCCACCGGCCCGCACGTCAAAAGCCACAAGGTCTGAGCGGGCGCCACAAGACACGCACTGTTCAACGACTGGCCCGACGCCCTCGGTGGCGAGTAGTCGCAACTGCAGTGCAGGCAACACCAACCCACTGCGTCGCAACTCAAGTTGTCGCAATGCCCCGACCAGCATGCGGTAGAGGTGTGGGGCCGGCGAGCGGTCGTGCGAGAGTTGGTCGACCATCTCGCACATCGCCAGAGCATCAGTCGTGAGGTCAAGATCTGCGCGAATAGCAGTCGCAGTTTCGACCAATTCGACTTGATTGACGATGTCGAGATCTCGACCGCGATACAGCTGCAGTTGCACATGACTCATCGGTTCGAGACGTGAACCGAAGCGCGAGCCGCTCTTGCGTACTCCTTTGGCGACTGCCTTCACCTTGCCCGAATCCTGCGTCACGATCGTGACGATGCGATCCGACTCCCCAAATTTGTGCGTACGCACCACGACTCCGACGTCGCGATACAGCGGCATCAGGAATCGACTCCGCCGAACCGTCGGTCGCGGCGTGCGAAGTCGGAAATTGCAATCTCGAGGGCATCGGCGTCGAGTTCTGCCCAAGGCACGTTGAGAAAGACGAGCTCGGCATACGCGAGTTCCCACACCAGTGACGCGGGCATCTGCGTCGCGGGTCCGAGCACCACACACAAGTCCGGCTCGGTGGGCGCAGGTGCGCACACCGCCGCCGCAAGCGTGTCTTCGCTGATCGATCGACCGTTGAGCGACGCGGCAGCCGTCGCGATGCGCTGCAGGCCATCGGTGTTCGGGTCAACGATCACGCTCACCATCTGGTCGCTGTTCACCACCACTCGGTTGCCGAACTCGGTGCCGCCACAATGGTCAACCAACGTGTCGACGATGCGCTGAGCACCATCGGATTGTGCACCGGTGTAGGGAATGATCGTCACCCAGGCGGCACCGTCGTTGCGCGCCGCCGTGGCGACGAGAGTTGTGCGCTGTCGCCAGTCGTCGGGTGACATCTCGGCCCACTCGGCCACTGATCCACCACACACCATGACGTGCGACATTCCGTTGGTAGTCACCGTTACATCCTCGCACTACGAAGTAGGTTCAGAACGCCACTATGTCAGTCTCTGCACCGCATGTCGCTTGCATCATGGACGGCAACGGTCGCTGGGCCAAACGTCGCGGTCTACCGCGCACCGCCGGACACACCGCCGGCGAAGAAACCCTTGCCACGGTCGTCCGCGAGGCGGCACGACGCAACGTGGGCTGGCTCACCGTGTTTGGCTTCAGCACCGAAAACTGGGTGCGTCCGCCATCAGAAGTGCGCCACATCCTCGGTCTGCACCGCAAGCTCTTTGGTCGCATTGACGAGTTGAACGCCAACAATGTGCGTGTGCGCTGGATTGGTCGGCCCTTCGACGAACCGGGCTCACGCACACCCGCCCCAATTCAAAAAGCGATTCGCGACGCAATTCGCGACACCAGCCACAACACGGGCATGGTGCTGACGGTGGCATTCGACTATGGGTCGCGGGCCGAGATCGCGCGAGCCGCCCGACTTGCCGCAGTCGACGCTGCGAGCAGCGGCGGCACGATCTCGCCTACTGCCATCGCTCGTCATCTCTACGACCCCGAGCTTCCTCCCGTCGATGTGCTCGTGCGTACCTCGGGCGAGACGCGTATCTCGAACTTCCTCCTCTGGCAGGCCCGCCAAGCGCGCGTGTTCTTCACCGACGCGGCGTGGCCCGACTTTGGCGCCGACGAACTCGACGCCGCCCTCGCCCTCGTCTCGTGATTTCTCCCGCCGATCGCGCCGAAGCGTTGCTACAGGTCGTCACCGAGTCATTGCCGCACGCCGAACACCGACCCGGTCAGATTCGTATGGTACGACGCGTGGCCGAAGCGCTCGCCAATGGCGAGCGTCTCGTGGTGCAAGCGGGCACGGGCACCGGCAAGACGCTCGGCTACCTCGTTCCGGTGATCGCCTCGGGCCTCACCACGATCGTCGCAACTTATACGAAAGCCCTACAAGACCAGTTGGCCGAAGTCGACCTGCCGCTCTTGCAAAAAGTGCTCAACGACCGACATCTCTCCGACCCGTTTTCGTGGGCCGTACTGAAAGGCCGCAACAACTATCTCTGCCGCCAGCGACTTCACGAGATCGAGACTCGCGGCGAGGAACTCGAGCTCGAAGACGCCTCGCGTGGCGTGCGCAACGAGGTGCGCAAACTCGTCAACTGGTCGGCGAAGACCGATAGCGGCGAGATGTCAGAGGTTCCGTTTCCGGTCTCTGACTCGGCATGGCGATCAGTCAGCGTCGGGTCTGATGTCTGCCCAGGCAAATTGAAGTGCTCATTCGGCGAGACGTGTTACACCGAGCGGGCACGCGATGCCGCACGGGCCGCAAACGTTGTGGTCGTCAATTTCTCGCTCTACGGTCTCGACCTCGAGGCCGAGCGCGAATTTCTTCCCGAACACGATGTGGTCGTTTTCGACGAGGTGCACGAACTTGAAGACGTCATCAGCGACACGGCATCGGTGATGTTGACCGGTGGCTCTGCGGCCAACGTCGCTGAAGCCGTACGCAAGGTGTTGCCGTCGAAGAAGGTGGCGAACGCACTCGCAACGAGCGGACGTGACCTCGATGCGGCGCTCGTAGATCGCAAAGACAAGCGTCTCTCCAACCCGCTGCCGAACGACCTCGCCGCAGTCTTGCGCGGCATGAAAGAACAAACGCTGCTACTCGGCGACGCGTTGGCATCGGTCTCTGACGAAACTCCCGAGTTGCTGCGCGCCAAGTCGGCAACGAAGCGACTCGCCGATGCGCTGCAAGAGTGCCTCTCGACCGACAGCAACCGCGTGACGTTCGTGACCGGAGGTGACCACCCCCGCCTCGTGTCGGCACCGCTCAGCGTGGCTCGCGTCTTGGCGCCAGTGTGGAACGCTCAGACCGCGATTCTCACGTCGGCGACGATTCCCCAATCGCTGCCCCACCGTCTGGGTCTTGCC
>RGSV01000049.1 GCA_010025655.1 Acidimicrobiia bacterium | reverse complement strand
GGCAAGATTGCCGTACGACGGATACAGACGCTCGAGGTAGTAGTCGCGATCTTCTTCAGGAATTTGGTGAGCTGGCCGCGTCTCGTCTGGATTTTTCGGCACCCACACTCGCCCGTCATTTCGCAGCGACTCGCTCATCAACGTGAGCTTTGATTGGGTTTCGTCAGCCTGCGGAATGCAGGTGGGGTGAATCTGGGTGTAGCAAGGGTTGGCAAAGAATGCGCCGCGACGATGTGCACGCCACGCCGCAGTCACGTTGCAGTTCATCGCGTTGGTCGAGAGGAAATAGACGTTTCCATAGCCGCCAGTTGCGAGCACCACGGCGTGCGCGGCATGACTGGTGACTTCGCCGGTCAGCAGATCGCGAACAACGATTCCGGCAGCACGTCCGTCGATGACGACGACATCAACGAGTTCGGTGCGATTGAACAGTCGCACACCACCCAAACCGATCTGGCGCGCCAGCTGCTGATACGCACCAAGCAACAACTGCTGGCCAGTCTGACCGCGTGCATAGAACGTGCGGCTCACCTGCGCGCCGCCGAACGAACGATTGTCGAGCAGACCGCCATATTCGCGCGCGAACGGCACGCCTTGCGCCACCATCTGGTCGATGATGTTCACCGATACTTGGGCCAAGCGATACACGTTGGCTTCACGCGAGCGGAAGTCGCCGCCTTTGATCGTGTCGGTGAACAAGCGGTGCACGCTGTCGCCGTCACCACGGTAGTTCTTGGCTGCATTGATGCCGCCTTGTGCCGCAATCGAGTGCGCACGACGTGGAGAGTCGTGGAACGTGAATGCATCAACCTGATAGCCGAGTTCGGCGAGCGTCGCCGCTGCAGACGCGCCAGCCAAGCCTGTGCCGACGACGATGATCTTGAACTTGCGCTTGTTGTTGGGGTTCACCAACTTGGCATTCGCCTTGAAGTTGTCCCACTTGTCGGCTAGCGCACCGGCAGGCACCTTCGAGTTGAGGCGTGAGTCAGTGTTGGGGCGGTCGTGCAGCATCGTCATCACATCACCTCAGTTGACACTCACGATTCCGACGAGAACCGCGATGGGAAATGAAACATTGCCAATTACGACAACCGCGGCGAACCCGCGTGCAAAGGCGACACGCCACGCGTTGAACCGCGGGTTGTTCCAGCCGAGTGACTGAAAGATGCTCCAGGCGCCGTGCGAGAGATGCAGGCCGAGCAGCAGATTGGCGACGATGTAGAACAACGCCACTGGCCAGCGCTCGAAACTGCGCACCACGTTGGCATACACCTCGGCACGAACGAATTCTCCGTCAGCACCGATGGTGTTGACCACGCCGAACGTGAGGTCAAGCAAATGCCACACCAAGAACGCCACCACCACGATGCCCGAGAGGCGCATCGAGCGACTGGCGAGCGATGCCTCTTGATAGTCGCGGGCGCTCTGATACTTCACCGGACGCGCCTGACGATTGAGCACCGTCAATGACCACGCGGCGTGCAGGTGCAGCGCCAGCATGCCGAGCAGGCCAAAGCGCAGAATCCACAACACCGACTCTTTGGGTGCCAACGGATAGAGCAACTTCTTCAAAAACTCGGCATATTCGTTCAAATCGGCGGCGCCGAAGTACATCTTCAGGTTGCCGATCATGTGGAAAAGCACGAAGCCCATCAGCGCGATGCCCGAAATCGCCATCGCATACTTCTTGCCCACCGCCGTGCCATAGAGGTCGAGCAGAAACGGTCGACGACGTCGCGCCGCCACCGCGGTGCCAGAAACGGGAGGTCGTGCGGGGGCGGTGGTGCTCATGACGAGGTCGATTGACCGAGTGAAACGCTAGTTCTGCACGCGGCCAAGCCCGAACTCCACGACACCGACGCGGCGTGAAGCCCGTCTCACCGCCGCAAAAGGCGATTCCACGCCAGCCTGTCGCATTCTCTACACTCTTTCGGACCCATAAATCGGGGTTTTGCCGAGCGGCAAACCCCTTCGAAGAAGGACAAAACACACGTGACTGCGCTCTTGGCATCAGAAGGCGGCTGGCAGGACTTCACCCTGAAGGGTGGCGAATGGCTGGTCTTGGCCCTCTCCGGAGCGGCTTCGCTGCTCGCAATTGCGGTGGGGTTCTTCCTCGCCAAGTCGGTACTGGCCCAAGACGAGGGCACCGACAAGATGAAAGAAATCGCCTCGGCGATTCAGGTCGGCGCCCTCGCCTATCTAAAACGCCAATTCCGCACCATCGGCATCATCCTCGTGCCCGTGGCAATCATCGTGTTCGTCACGTCGGTTGCAATCGAAAAGCCGGACGGCTCCGAAGCGCTCAGCTTCGTGTCTTCGGGTGTTTTCCGCACGATCGCCTTCTTGCTCGGTTGCGTTGCTTCGGGTCTCACCGGGTACATCGGCATGACGCTCGCGACACGCGGCAACATTCGCACCGCAGCCGCAGCTCGCCGTGGCTCGATGCGCGAAGCCCTCGACGTTGCCTTCCGTACCGGTGGCGTTGCCGGAATGTTCACCGTTGGTCTCGGTCTGCTCGGCGCAACGGTGATCATCGCGCTGTTTCAAAACACCTCGTCGGCAATGCTCGTCGGCTTCGGCTTCGGTGGTTCACTGCTGGCGCTCTTCCTGCGCGTTGGTGGTGGCATTTTCACCAAGGCTGCTGACGTCGGCGCCGACCTCGTCGGCAAGGTTGAAGCAGGAATTCCAGAAGACGATCCCCGCAATCCTGCAGTGATCGCCGACAACGTCGGTGACAACGTGGGTGACTGTGCCGGAATGGCTGCCGACTTGTTCGAGAGCTACGAAGTCACCCTCGTGGCGTCGATCATTCTCGGTGTCGCAGCGTTCAACTCGATTGGGTTGAACCCGGCTCTTGGTCTCGTCTTCCCGCTGGCGGCACGTGCCATCGGCGTGATCGCTTCAATCGCGGGCGTCTTCGCCGTGCGCGCCAAAGATGGCGAGATGAACGCGCTCAAGCCCATCAACCGTGGCTTCCTCACTGCATCGATCATCACGGTGATTGGCACCCTGCTGCTGTCGCTGTACTACATCGGTAACCCAGCCAAGGGTACGAACGTGTTCGGTGATGCAGACAACATGGTGGCCATCTCAGGTATCGGCTGGCGCGTATTCGGCGCAGTGCTCATCGGCTTGATCCTTGCGCAGGTGCTGAGCCGACTCACCGAGTACTTCACGGGCACCGAATACTCCCCCGTTGAAGAAATTGCAGAGTCAGCAGAAACAGGCCCAGCAACTGTTGTGTTGTCGGGCACTGCTGTAGGCCTTGAGTCATCGGTGTATGCCATCGTCTGCATCGCCATCTCGTTGGGTGGAACGCTCTGGTTGGGTGGCGGCAACATTCTGCTGTCGCTCTACCTCGTTGCACTGTGCGGCATGGGAATGCTCGCCACCACCGGTGTCATCGTGTCGGAAGACACCTTCGGACCAGTCGCCGACAACGCCGCCGGCATCGCCGAGATGGCGGGTGAATTCGAGGGTGAACCACGCAAGATCATGGTCAGCCTCGACGCAGTCGGTAACACCACAAAGGCGGTCACCAAGGGTTTTGCCATCGGTTCGGCAGTCATCGCCGCCGTGGCACTCTTCGCGTCGTACATCGAAACAATTGCTGGTCAACTCAAGTTGAAAGATGAAGCTGGCGTGCTCCTGAAAGGCGACGCCATCTTTCGTGCTGCTGAAACCCAAATCAACGTCGCCGACGTGAAGACCTTCATTGGTCTCTTGATCGGTGGCTCGATCGCGTTCATGTTCTCTGCCCTTGCCATCCGTGCCGTCGGTCGTTCGGCTGGCGTCGTCGTGCAGGAAGTGCGCAAGCAGTTCAAAGACGGCGGAATCATGGCGGGCACCAAGAAGCCCGACTACGGCCCCGTCATCGACATTTGCACGGCCGCATCGCTGCGCGAACTCACCACGCCGGCACTGCTCGCCGTGTTGACACCGGTCATCATTGGCTTTGGCATCAACTACTTTGCGCTCGGTGCGTTCCTCGCCGCGGTGATTCTCACCGGTCAGTTGATGGCCAACTACTTGAGCAACGCTGGTGGTGCGTGGGACAACTCGAAGAAGTACATCGAAGACGGTCACCACGGTGGCAAGGGTTCTGACCCTCACAAGGCCGCGGTCATTGGTGACACTGTCGGCGATCCGTTCAAAGACACTGCTGGTCCGGCGCTCAACCCGCTGATCAAGGTGATGAACCTCGTGTCGTTGTTGATTCTCCCGGCGGTCATCAACCTGCGGGACAACGACGGTGCCCGTTACGCCATCGCGGGTGTGTCGCTCGCCGTGTTGCTCATCTCGATCTACCGCTCGAGCAAAAAGACAGCAAGCCTCAAAGCAGCCTGACCGCTGGCGCTAGCCAGCGTTACGCTCCATCATCGTGCGATATCTGAGCGACGAATGGATCTCGGCAGTCGCACATGAGGTTGGCGCCGACCCCGCGGTGGCGGCCGCTGCTGTGGGTCATACGGTGGCAATCACACAGGTGGTGACCGACTCACCTTTCGGTGAAGTCACTTATCACCTCGTGTGCGCCGACGGCCGCGTGCACTTTGGTGCTGGCCCGGCCCCGAGTGACGTCACGTTTCGCCAGTCGTACGACACTGCAGTCGCTATCGCCCGGGGAGAATTGAACGCCGCCGAATCGTTCATCACCGGCAAGGTGCGCTTCAGTGGAAACCACGAAACGGTGATTGCGGCTCAGCCGTTCTTTGCCGCGCTCGACTCGGTGTTCACCCGCGTGCGAGCCCGCACCACGTTCAACTAGCGCGCCAGGTGGCTACGCGGTTAGATCAGGCCCAGCGAACGAACCGCGTCGCGCTCTTCTTTCAACTCCGCCACTGACGCATCAATTCGTGCGCGGCTGTCGGCATCGATCGGCAGATCTTTCACAATCGAGTAGTCGCCACCTGCACACGTGCAAGGGAATGACGACACCAATCCTTCGGGTACACCGTATGACCCATCACTCGGCACCGCCATGCTCACCCAGTCACCGGCGGGTGTGCCGAGTACCCACGAGCGAACATGGTCGACGGCCGCATTCGCCGCCGACGCCGCCGACGATGCGCCGCGCGCCTTGATGACTGCTGCACCTCGCTTGGCGACAGTCGGGATGAATGTGTCGTTGATCCACGCCTGATCATTCACCAACTGCTTCGCCGGCTTGCCATCAATTTCGCAATACGACAAGTCGGGATACTGCGTGGTCGAGTGGTTGCCCCAAACGGTCATCTTCTTGATCGCTGACACAGGTTTGGCGACTTTGGCAGCCAGTTGCGAGATGGCGCGGTTGTGGTCGAGGCGCATCATCGCCGTGAACTGGCGCGGGTTGATACCCGAAGCGTGACTCAGCGCAATGAGCGCATTGGTGTTGGCGGGGTTGCCCACCACGAGCACCTTGACGTTCTTCTTCGCATTTCGGCCGATGGCTTCACCCTGCGGCTTGAAGATGCCGCCGTTGGCAGTAAGCAGGTCTTTGCGTTCCATGCCGTCTTTGCGCGGCATCGCCCCGACGAGCAGCGCCACATCGGCATCGCCAAACGCGACATTGGCATCATCGGTGAGCACCACATCTGACAAGAGCGGAAATGCGCAGTCGTCGAGTTCCATCTTTACGCCATTGAGTGCGCCAAGTGCCGGGGTGATTTCGAGCAACTGCAAAATCACCTTGGTGTCGGGGCCGAGCATCGCACCAGATGCAATGCGGAAGAGAAGGCTGTAGCCAATTTGTCCTGCTGCGCCGGTCACGGCGACTCGTACTGGGTTTGTCACGGGCTGACACGCTAGACGATGCGCACAATGCCAGCACCAGTTGCGCAGCTAAAGCCGCAACTTCGTGATTAGAGCCGCCCTACCGACTGCATGATGAGGTCGGCATAAAAGCGCGCACCCGCTGGGCGCAAGTGCGTCTTGTCGGAATACAGGTATTCCGGGTATTGGCCCGCAATCGAGAACCAGTCGAGCACCTTCACGTTGCCGTAACGCTGTGGTAGCGCATTGATCAGACGGTTGTTGATCGACTGGCGCGGCTCACTCGGCACATGCACGGTAAGAAACAGCACAAGCGGCGTGTCAGCGAGTGACGCCATGATCTCATCGAGGGTTTCGGTTGACGTCGTGCTATTCGTGCCGAGGTGAATCACCACAATCGACCCGAGGCGACGCACCGACTTGAGATAATTGACGATTTCCAGTGCCTGACGCACCGAGCGACTCTTCATCGCATCAACGGTGGCGCCGCGCGCCGACAACTCGCGCGCCGCACCGAGCATGACCGAGTCGCCGATGGCCAACACGTCAATCAACTGACCGTCGAGCGTGGTGGTTTGGGTGACACCGCCGATGATTACCGGCTCGACCACGGTCGTTGGCGTGGGGTCTGCGGTACCCGCCGCCAGCGTCGTCGGCGTCGAATCGCCCAGCAGATCGACAACTGCCGACTCGCTATCAGCGAGGCTCTGGCTGATGTCGTTCAGCTTCACGTCGGCTGTCGCAATGCTTACGAATGCGAACATTGGCAACACTGCGCCAACGGCGACAACACTGGCGCGTCGGCGTCGCGCAGCCGAGACTTCTGCACTCGGGGTCAATCGTTCATCGCGCAGACGCTGTCGCCATGCGGCAAAGCGACCGTCGCGTATTGGCATCTCGATGTAGCGATACGACAGTTCGGTGAGCGCCAACGAGAGCAGTGCGAGCAGCACGAATTCATATGGCGTCAAGCCCTTGCCGGCAAATCGTCGGTACATCTGAAACACCGGCCAGTGATAGAGATACAAGCCGTATGAGCGTTGGCCGATGTAGACCATCACCCGATTGCCAAGCAGATGGCGCGGCATCGAGGCGGTGGGGTGCACCGCCGCGGCAATCACCGTAAGACTTGCAACGCCTACGAGAAAGAATCCACCGCGAAACAGCAGGTCGTAGCCGCCGCTGCCTGCGTCACTGAGTTCAACGACATCGCGAAATACCACCGCAGCAATCGCCAGCGTGCCGAGCCCAGCGAGAAACACTGCATCCATCAATTGACCGCGCGAGCCGATGGGTGAAGTGTCGAGACGCCACGGCCGCCAGAAGATCGCTAGCGCTGCCCCGAGAAAGAGCCCGCTCGAGCGGGTGAACGTGCCAAGAAAGAGGAAGTCAATGCGCGACACCGGGTGCCCGAGAAACGCCATGTATTTGTCGGGTGTTTCGGCGATGGTGCCGACAGCACCCGATCGGTAGGTAAACGCAGTAAACAGCGCGATGACGACGGCAGTTGATGCGAAAAGAAGACCGGCCAGCGGCAGTCGGCGGCGCCCAAGGCGCACCGCACCATACATGACGAGCGGCCAGATGAAATAAAACTGCTCTTCCACCGCCAGTGACCAGAGGTGACGAAGTGGAACGAAGTCGAATGCGGTGAAATACGACGTGCCCACCCAGATCTGAAACCAGTTGAAGCCATAGAAGAAGGCCGCGATGATGTCGCCACGCAGGGCCCCGAGGGCATCACGCTCGAAGAGCGAACAGTAGACCGCAACGCCAACTAGCAACACCCATAAGGCCGGCAACAGTCGTCGCGCGCGACGCAACCAGAACTTTTTCAGGCTGATCGAGCCGTGCTGTTCGTGTTCGGCAATCAACAACGAGGTAATGAGAAAGCCGC
>RGSV01000048.1 GCA_010025655.1 Acidimicrobiia bacterium | reverse complement strand
TCACCGCTGCCAACACGTCGAGCGTGGTGTCGCGGCGCGCGAATGCCGCGAGCGCGAGCGCAGCGAGACCAACCGCGGCGATCTCTCGGCCCAGTACCGCACCGAAGGCAATGCCGAACCCTGCCCCCATCAGGGAAATCGCGGCATACACCCCACGCAACAACTTGCCGTAGCCGACCGAGATCTCACCAGTGCGAAAGGTAAAGACGAAGAACAACATGCCGCCGGCTGCCCACTGCAGCATCACCGTCGCGGCGTCGAGCTTCACAGCACCACGAGGTCGCGTGGCGTGTGGTTCATTCGCTGCGGGCCGTCGACCGTGGCGACCACGATGTCTTCCAACCGCATGCCCCACTGCCCGGGCACATAGATGCCCGGTTCGACACTGAACGCATGTCCGTGGGCGATGGGCAGAA
This sequence comes from Acidimicrobiia bacterium, assembly GCA_010025655.1. Taxonomy (GTDB): domain Bacteria; phylum Actinomycetota; class Acidimicrobiia; order Acidimicrobiales; family Ilumatobacteraceae; genus F1-60-MAGs027. Next base: position 7,414 of record RGSV01000048.1, on the reverse strand, counting down.
GATTGCCGTGCACCATGTAGGGCTCTTCGTGGGCTTCCATACCGATGCCATGACCCGTTCGGTGGATGAAGTACTCGCCCCAACCAGCGTCTTCAAGCACACTGCGGGCCGCCGTGTCGACCGATTCGCACGTGCCACCGACGACACCTGCTTGTACGCCGGCCTCTTGCGCGCGACGCAGATCGGCCCACGCTCGTTGCACATCGGCGGGCGGTTCACCAAGAAACACGCAGCGTGTGATGTCGCTGCAATAGCCGTTCATCGTGCCGCCGAAATCACAGAGCACGATTTCGCCGCGCTGAATCTCGCGACGACCAGGGTGATGATGCGGGCTTGAGGCGTTCTCCCCCGCGGCAACGATGGCGAAGTTGACGACATCGTGACCTTCGGCCAACAGACGCGCCGAGATGTCGGCAGAAACTGCCGCCTCGGTGCGACCCGCGAGTGCAATCTCGCCACGTTGCAACTGTGCCGCCACTCGGTCGGCGGCGGCACCTGCTGCGGCGAGCGCGGCAATCTCAGCATCGTCTTTGGTGGCACGCAGGGCTCCGACGACCTCGACCGACCGCACATAGGTGCGGCCCGGCAGATGTGCCAAGAGATCGACCAAAAAGCGCGCCCACATCTGGTCACCGACAGCGATGCATTTGGCATCGCGCAGCAACTTGGCAGTGACGGCGATGGGGTCGTGCGTTTCATCCCACGACACGAGGTCAAAGACCGACGCGTGATGTTCGACGCGCGGTGCCTCAAGCCGGGGCACGACAAGTGTGGCGTTCGACGCCGTTACGACGAGGGCCGTCAATCGTTCGAGTGGCATCGCGTGATAACCAATGAGATACGGCAGGTCGTGACCCACCGACACAAGCAGGGCGTCAACCGACCGCTCGCGCATCGCAGCTCGCACGCGCGACAAGCGCTGCGAATACAACGCGGCACTCGTCATGTCTTGGCGACCAATCTGCCCGACTGATAATCGTCAAACGCCTGCTTGATTTCTTCGCGCGTGTTCATGACGAAGGGGCCATAGCGCACCACGGGTTCACCGAGCGGCTTGCCACCCAATAGCAAGGCTTGCGATTCGCCGTTGGTCGTGAGCACGACATCGCCGGCCATACGCGAGAACACCAACATCTGCCCCGACTCCGCGGCATGGCCATTTACAGAGAGTGCGCCGTCGAACACGTGCACCAGCGCAGTGTGTCCCGCTTCTGGTGACCACCGCACTTCTTCACCCGCACGCAACAGCACATGGGCATAGGTCATCGGGCTCGTCGTTTCAACTGCACCTGTCACGCCCATCACGGTGCCCGCCACCACACGCACTTCTCCGCCATTGGGCAACTGCACGCGACGCAATTCTTCGGCGTCAAAGCCTTGGTATCGCGGTGCGATCATCTTTGCCGCCGCTGGCAGATTCACCCATAACTGGAAGCCGTGCATGCGCCCACCCGCGCGCAGAAAGTCGTCGGTGGGCAATTCGCTGTGAATCACCCCGGCGCCCGCGGTCATCCACTGCACGCCACCCGGGCGAATCGTGGCGACGGCTCCGGTGGTGTCGCGGTGTTCCATTGCCCCGTGCATCAAGTACGTGACGGTCTCAAACCCCCGATGTGGATGCTCGGGTGCGCCAATCGCCTTGCCCGGCGCATAGTCGACCGGCCCCATCTCGTCGAGCAAGAGGAATGGGTCAATGTGACTCACACGCGCCGTCGGAAACGGGCGTCGCACGACGAATCCGCCGCCTTCGACCGTGCGTTCGGCGTTGATGATCGTGTCGAGTGGGCGCAGCGTCATCGGCGCACCAAGACTTTCACGGCGTGCGGCGAGTCTGCCGCGTCTGCTGCCTCGCGCGCGTGGTAACTCGAACGCGTCAGCGGGCTTGCTTCAACGTGCGAGATACCGAGCGACTCACCAAAGGCTCGGTACTTCCCGAACTCTTCTGGCGTGGCCCATCGCACCACCGGCAGATGCTCGGCCGAAGGGCGCAAATACTGACCGATCGTCACGATCTGCACGCCAACTGCCGCCAAATCCACGAGCAACGACCGCACCTCGTCGGGTGTCTCGCCTAAGCCGAGCATGAACCCAGACTTCGTCACCAGCCCGGCACGCTTGGCACGTGCCAACACCGACAGGCTGCGCGCATACCCCGCCGACGGGCGCACGATCCGTTGCAGACGTGCGACGGTTTCGATGTTGTGATTGAACACTTCTGGTCGCACCGCGAACAACTTTTCCAGAGACGAGTCGTCACCCTTGGCGTCTGACACCAGTGTTTCCACCGCAGTGCCAGGTGTGCGCTCGCGAATCGCCTGCACGCAACGTGCCACGTGTTCGAAGCCACCGTCGGCCAGGTCGTCGCGGGCCACCATCGTGAGCACCGCGTGCGACAACCCCATGCGCGCTACTGCCTCGGCCACACGCCGCGGCTCGTCGGCATCGGGCAACTCGGGCTTGCGTGTGTCAACGAGACAAAAACCGCAGGCCCGTGTGCAGCGCTCGCCCAACACCATGAAGGTGGCGGTGCCGTCTTTCCAGCATTCCGACAGGTTCGGGCAACCCGCTTCTTCACACACCGTCACCAAGTGCAGATCGCGCAGCGTCTTCTTGGTCGCGAGCACATCGGCGCCATGCTCAACCCTCGGGCGCAGCCACTCGGGTTTGCGTTGGGTGATGTGCATGCCGACAACGTCTGGTTCGTAGTCCCACGCCACATCGTGACGATCACTCACGCCGCTACCCCACCGCTCACTCGCCAGTCGTGCGACGATGTCGGCAACTCCGCGCAGCGAGGCATTGCAGCCTTCTTCGCGCAGAGAAGTGACAGGGTGCTCGGCGATGCCGCACGGCACGATGTGGTCGCGCATGTAGCGCAGATCGGGGTCGACGTTCAACGCAAAGCCATGCATCGTGCGACGCGCCGTCGACCCTCGGGCCACGCGCACGCCGATTGCGCAAATCTTGCGCGCTCGCGGTGTGTCGGCGTCGATCCACACGCCGGGGTATCCGGCTTTGCGGCTTGCGACGAGGCCGAGTTCGCCAAGTGTGTCAATCACGAGTTGCTCGACGCTGCACACATACGCAGTGATGTCGGCGGGCGATGAGTCACCGTGCTTGCCGGGCAGCGACCGAATCGGATACACCACCAGCTGACCAGGACCGTGATAGGTGATGTCGCCGCCGCGATTGACACGCACGAGTTCGGCATCAACCGACGAAGGATCGCACTTTAGGTTTCGTTGCAACTCAGCTGACGCGCCATAGGTGAACACGTGGTGGTGCTCGAGCATGAGCAGATAGTCATCGGTGGCGTGCTCGAACAGCGCATGTTGCAACGCGAGTGCGTCGCGATACTTCACCCGCCCGAGCCAGCGGACGCGCATCAGAGTTCCGCCGACCAGTCCTGCGTCTCGAGAATCTGCTTCACCTTCGCCAAGAAGTTTGCAGCGTAGGCGCCATCGAACGCGCGGTGGTCCCAACTCATTGCCAGGTTGCCAACCGGATGAATGGCGATGCTCTCTGAACCGTCGGGCATGCGCACCGCCACCGGTTTGCGCACGATGGCATCGGTGCTAATGATCGCTACCTGCGGTTGGTTGATGATCGCCATGGTCAGCACCGAACCCGCCGACCCGTTGTTGCTGATGGTGAAGGTGCCACCCTGAATCTCGTCAGGTGACAGTTTGCGCGACCGCGCACGCGACGCAAGGTCATTGATCTCGCGCGCGATGGCACGCAGACGCTTGCCTTCCGCCCCGCGCACGACCGGCACCAACAACCCTTGGTACTCAAGATCGACCGCAATGCCGAGGTCGACGTATTTGTGCACCACGAGCGTGTCACCGTCGAGACTCGCGTTCATGTGTGGGAAGTGTGCGATTGCATCGACAATCGCACGACTAATGAACGGCAGATACGTAAGCGAAAATCCTTCGGCCGACTTGAACGAATCTTTTGATGCGTTGCGCGCCACATCGACATTCGCATAATCCACTTCGACCACGCTGAAGGCGTGCGGAGCCGTGCTCTTGCTCGCCACCATGTGACTGCCGGTCAAGCGGCGAATCTTGGAGAGCGGCACCACTTCGTCGCGTGCACCAACCACGACGCGCGGTGCGGGCGCGGGTGCGGGCTTCGGGGCGGCAGCGGGTGCTGGTGCTGGTGCTGGCACTGCGGCCGGTGCGGGCGCTGGTGTGGGTGCCGATGCCGGTGCGGGCGCTGGTGTAGGTGCCGATGCCGGTGCGGGCGCGGGCGCTGGTGTGAGTGCTGCGGCCGACGTAGGAGCAGGCGTGCGCGTCAAGCCGTGCGCGTCGATGTAGTCGAGCACGTCTTCGCGCGTGATGCGACCACCAGGTCCAGTGCCACGCAACGCTGCAACGTCGATGCCGTGATCCGTGATCAAACGTCGCACGACGGGTGACAGCACAATGTTGGTCGGCAGCGCAGCGGCAGGTACGCGCGCGGGCGCTGGTGCAGGTGCGGGCGCTGGTGCAGGTGCGGGCGCTGGCTTCGGTACGGGCGCGGGTGCGGGTGCAGGCGCGGCAGCAACTGGTGCGGGGGCTGGCGTCGGTGCGGGCGCAGGCGCGGCGACGGCGGGTGCCGGTGCAACTGGTGCTGGCGCAGGTGCTGCTGCTCCGCTTGACGCTCCGACGACGGCAATGACGGTTCCTACCGGCACGGTGTCACCGGCCTGCACACGAATCTCGGTCAGCGTGCCCGCAATCGGCGATGGCACTTCGGTATCCACTTTGTCGGTCGACACTTCAAAGAGTGGCTCGTCGGCGCGCACCGTGTCGCCCACGTTCTTGAACCAACGGGTGATCGTGCCCTCAGTAACGGTTTCGCCGAGTTGCGGCAGGGTGACATCAGCCATGGTTTGTTACTTCACTTTCTACGCGTTGATACTGCGACCGGTCAGCGAGAGCACCGTCTCGCCGAACAATTCCGTCAGGCTCGGATGCGGCTGGATGAATTCGGCGATCTCGTCGACCGAAGCTTCCCAGTTGACAGCGAGATAGCCGCCCGAGAGTTGCTCGGTGACCCAAGGGCCCACCATGTGCACGCCGAGCACTTGGCCGGCGCGACCATCGCGACCCTTTTTGGCGATGACCTTCACCAGACCGTCGGGTTCACCGAGAATCATCGCTCGCGAATTGGCGCGAAACTGATGCTTGGCGACGACCACATCGTGGCCAGCAGCACGTGCTTCTTCTTCTGATGGACCTGCCCACGCCACTTCGGGGTGGCAATAGATGGCCCACGGAACGCGGTCATACATCACGGGCAACGCAGTCTCGCCGCGCATGTGCTTGACCGCGAGAATCGCCTCGGCATACGCCACGTGGGCGAGTTGCGGTGTGGCAATCAGGTCGCCTACTGCATACACGTTTGCCTCGCCCGTGCGGCAGTACGCGTCGACTTCAACAAATCCGCGTTCAGACACCTTCACCTTCGTGCCGTTGAGACCGAGCTCGTCGGCATACGGGCGACGGCCAACCGAAACGACGACCGCATCGACTTCCAATGACTCTCCATCACCAAAGTGCACGACCGTGCCACCGGATTTGTTTGGTGTATGACCGCTGACCTTTACACCAGTGCGAATGTCGATGTTCCTTTTCTTGAACGACTTCACCACCACGTTGGCGACGTCAGGGTCAAGACCGGGCAGAATCTTGGGCAGGCCCTCGAGAATCGTCACGTTGGCGCCGAGATCGGCAAAGCACGACGCGAACTCGCAACCGATCGCGCCGCCACCGATCACAGCGATACGCGATGGCACCTTGTCGAGCGCGAGCACTTCGTCTGAGGTCATCACCGCACCACCAAGAGTGAACCCTGGGATTGTGCGCGGCACAGAACCACTCGCCAAGACCACGTTCGTGGCGTTCAGCGTTTGCGTCTTACCATCGGCTGCGCGCACGGTCACACTGCGGCCGGCACCGAGCGAGCCCGTGCCGAGCAAGTAGGTGACCTTCTTTGCTTTGGTCAGCCCAGTCAAACCCTTGACGAGGCCATTCACGATCGTCTGTTTACGCGCCTGCGTGACGGCAAAGTTCACCGCGGGGGCCGAGGCTTCGATGCCGAAATCTTTCGCGTGTGCGACATGACGAAACACTGCCGCGCTCTCCAAAAACGCCTTGGCCGGGATGCACCCTCGGTTGAGACACGTGCCACCGATGGTGTCTTTTTCAATGAGCGCAACCTTCATGCCCGCTGATGCTGCATAGAACGCTGCTGCGTAACCGCCGGGGCCGCCTCCGATTACGGCGAGATCGTATGCAGCGTCTGACACGTCTATATACGGTAGTGCGTTTCGTCGACTACGAGCCCAGCCATTGACGCTTTTCACCGTCACGCGCGTACACGATGGTGGGTGTTCCTTGCGCAGCGACGAACTTCAGTGTGCACACGAGTTCATCGCCTTCGTTCGATGCGTTACTTGCCGCCCCACCCGCTCTCTGCTCGCACTCCGCGGATGCAATCGGCGCGGTGATTTCGCCATTCGCGAGCATCGACCAGCCCTCGTTTACGCCTGCCACATCAACGCCGCGTATCGCAACGTCGACCAGTGTTTGCCCATTCGTCACTTGCACATCACGCACGGTGACCGACACCGACCCGAGTTCCGTGGTGGTGCCGAGAGCAAGCAGCGACGTAGTCGACTCGCTGTCGGTGGCCGTCTGCAGCAGCTTCACGGTGCCCGCGATGAGAATCAACAGACCACAAATCAGGCTGGCGATGATGAGTTTGCGGGTGCTCACGCAGCTTGAGCGTACGCTGGAATCGTCCTCGCATCGTTCACGTAGCGCCAGCGATGGATGAAAGGTTGGTCACAGCACATGGGTCTGCGCGACTTGTTCACCCGCGACTCACCATCGAAAGAAGACCTTGTCGCAGAGCGTCTCTGTGAACGCTTCGAAGACCTGCACATGCTGTCGCTGGCCGACATGCCGCTACGTCAACGCGTGGACGTGTGCGGAGAGATCCGTCGCATGAGCGTTAAGCCGCGCTCCGGAATACCTGCGGTCGAGGTCGAGATCAGCGATGGAACCGGCGAACTTACGCTTGTGTTTTACGGTCGCAGCCAGATGCCCGGCATCGGCCACAACCGTGCACTCACCGTGTCAGGTGTGGCGTTTCGCGAAGGATCGCGTCGCGTGATGCTGAACCCTGCATATCGACTGCTACCCCGCACCGGCCAGTAACCCGAGCACATTCGCCGCGCGCACCGGGCAGTAGCCCGAGCGCACTCGCCGCGCGCGTCTCAGCCGATCAAGAGTTTCGCGACTGCCGCTTCGGCGTCTTCGGTGATGAGCGCCATCACCTCATCGCCGACGCGCAACACAGTGTCGTTCGTCGGCACCATCACTCGCTCGGCGCGCACGATGGCAACGATCGTCGCGCTGCG
>RGSV01000047.1 GCA_010025655.1 Acidimicrobiia bacterium | reverse complement strand
ATCACGCCATCGCGCGCGTCACGCACCGCGGTTGAGCGCAATCTCCGCAGCGCATCGAGCACAATGGCGGCCAGTCGATTGGCCAGCCTTCGCTGCGCACTCGTTTGGTCGAAGTGGTGCGACTCTTCGGCTGGTTGGGCGTCATCGGCGTCGGCGGGCCGGCCGCTCACATCGCCATGATGCGCACACGTGTAGTGCAGCAGCGCGGCTGGGTGAGTGACGATGAATTTGCGCGAATGGTGGGGGCGTGCGCGTTGGTGCCCGGCCCGAACTCGACCGAGATGGCGATGGCGCTTGGCGCCAAGCGTGCAGGTTGGCGCGGGCTTCTCGCGGGTGGCGCGTCGTTCATCTTGCCGGCGTTTCTCATCGTGTGTGCAGTCGGCTGGGTGTATGAAGACGTGCTGACGAGTGCGACCATTGCTGACATTCGTCGGTGGGTGGCGCCGATCGTGGCCGCCATTGTGCTCGATGCGCTGCGGAGATTGCGCTCAACCGCGGTGCGTGACGCGCGCGATGGCGTGATTGCAGCGTTGGCCCTTATTGGAGCAATCGTTAGTGTGCCCGAGCTGTTGGTATTGGCGATTGTTGGCGCAGGTTCGGTGGCATTGCGCGCGAGAGCCGCAACTCGCACCATGACGTCACTCCTGGCACCACTCGTCATCGCGGCGAGCACAACGACGCCCATCGTGCCGATGTGGCAGATCTTTCTCGTCTTCTTGCAGATCGGGTCGGTGATCTTTGGCAGCGGCTACGTGTTGTTGGTGTTTCTCGATGCCGAAGTCGTCGGTCGCGGATGGATCTCACCCGATGTGTTGCTTGATGCCATCTCGGTTGGGCAATTCACACCTGGCCCCGTCTTCACCACCGCAACTTTTGTGGGCTGGCACCTCGCAGGTCTGGGTGGGGCAGCGGTGGCGACGTTTGGCATCTTTGGTCCGTCGTTTGTGTTCGCCGCACTCGTCGGTCGTGTGGTGCGATGGTCGCAGCGCTCGCATGTGTTCGGGGCGTTCTTGCGTGGTGTGTCGACGGGCTCGATCGCTTTGATGGTCGTGGTGTTGGTGCGACTCGCCGACGAGGCATTCGTCGGTTGGTGGTCAGCCGCGACGTTCGTGCTGTCTCTCGCGGTGATTGTGGCAGTGCCGCGGTGGCGCGAGGCGAGACGCGCGCGGGTGGGCTAGCGCGATTGTCGGGCGCAGTCGGCGTCGGCTAGTGCGAATCGCGCCACGACACACCAGCGGGCCAGCGCCCCACCCCACCGCTTTCGAGTTTCATTCCCGACAGACGTCGCTCGGTGTGTTGCGAACGCCAGGTCAGCATTCGCTGGGCGAGTGGAAGCACGCGAGCAGCATCGGTGATCTGCGTGCGCCACGTCGGATCGCGCGCCAGATCGAAAGCCAACCAGTCGCCATTGCCGAATTGCACGTAGGCAGTGTGTTCGTCGCGTTGCACACAGAGGTTCTGACGTTCGAGGCGACGGTCGTTGGGCCAATTCACCGCCGAGCCGTCGGGTGCGTCGTTGATGTAGAGCTGTCGCCAGTCGTATTCCCATGTCGCCATCTCACGCCAGTCGTCGGGAGTTTCGCCGGCCAGCCACGGCACGAGCGAGCGACCATCGCACTGCGCGGGTGTGGGCGCAGCGAGCAATTCGCACAACGTCGGGAACACGTCGACGTTCTCGGTGAATGCCTGCACCACGCGACCGTGCCCAGCTCGGTGTTGCGGCGAACGCACCATGCCGATGATGTGGTAGCTCTGTTCGAAGAAGCCCACTTTCTCGCGCAGGCCGTGGTCGCCGAGTTGTTCGCCATGGTCGGCCGAGATGACGATGACGGTGTTGTTCCACTCGTCTCGTTCGCGCAGTGTCGCGACAATTCGCCCGAGATGATGGTCGACTTCACCGATCATGCCGTAGTACTGCGCGCGCATCCTGCGCATGCCGGCCTCGGTGCGCGGTGCGGCGGTATCGGGAAGTTGCATCACGGCTTCGTGAAAGTCGTGCCGTTCGGCAGCAGGTGCAATCGGCATGTCGACCGTCGCCGGGTCGTAGGCGTTCGTCCATTTTCCAGCCGCGGTGTAGGGCGGGTGTGGTCTCAGATAACTGAGATGCGCGAACCACGGCGTGTTGCCCGGGCGCGCTGCCGCGCCGACTTCGCCAGGGCCGCGGCCATCGAGCCAGGCGAGAAACGTGTTGGTGAGAAACGCCGTGATGCTGAGCGACTCGTCGCGCTCGGGTTCGCTGATCAACGCAGCAACGTGATCGGTGATGTCGTGGCCGTTGTTGCGCAGGTGGGCGAGCCACGGCACATACGGCTCGCTCAGGTCGAGCACCCAGTCGAAGCCGGGCAGCACCCCTTGATAGGTCGAGAGTCGCGGGTCGTTTGCGTCAGCCGTGGCACGCGGATCAATTCCCTGGTCGGTATAGCCAAAGAGTGTGGGTGAATAGCCGACGCGGCGAGCAAAGCGCGCGACGTTGTCGAGTCGATCGTCGAGCGGCGAGCCGTTGAAACACACGCGGTGATTCATCTGATACGTGCCGGTGTACAAACTGGCGCGACCCGGCGAACACGGCGCAGCCTGGCTGTAGTGACGGGCGAAGGTGACCGACTCTCTGGCAAGCGCGTCGAGGTGTGGTGTGCGCACAACCGAGTGGCCGAGCGACGAGAGACAGTCGCCGCGAAACTGATCGAGCGTGACCAGCAGCACGTTCGGGCGCATTACTGCGTGCCGAGTGCCGAGCGATCTTCGCGAACGGGGTCGCGCCACGACGAACCTGCCGGCTCGACGATCACGTGATGCAACGCTCCGGCAGTGAACGCGAATGGTGCGTGTTCACCAGGAATCACCGAGTGACCGCGCAAGTAACCAACGGTGAACCCCGCCGTGCCATAGAAGAACGGCACGGTCGCGCCGACTTCCACACTGCCGACGGGCAGATCGTCGTAGAACAATGCGACGTCCCCCTTGAAGCGCCCTGTGGGCGAGAACTCGACCACCAAGCGGTGACTGCCAATCGGCACTTCGACTTCGGCCACCGCCTCGAAGTGTCGCAGTCCGAGAAAGTTATGCAGGTAGTGCAGGCGGTTGTTGCGCACGAACACTGCGTAGCCAGCTGAGGCCGAACCGTGAGCACAGATGGTGCCGCCAACTTCACCACGCGAGGTGACTTCGGCGGTGATGCGAAACCCGCGGTTGTGCAGATTCGGTGCAACGGCACGTGGCAGCGAGCCGATGCCCGGGCGATACACATAGCGCTCGCGCTTCTGTCGCCGATCGCCGAACTTGCCCGGTTGATTGTTGAGCGGCAGCACACGGTGGACGCCGGCAATCTCGCTTGGTGGGTCGATCTTCAAGACCTCGAGCAGTGTCGGCATGAGGTCGACGGCATGTGCGTATTGGTGGCGCACCTCGCCGCGTGCGGTGATGCCCTTCGGCCAGTGCACGATGAGCGGGTCGGTGACGCCGCCTTCGTGAGTTTCGCGCTTCCAGCGCTTGAACGGCGTGTTGCCTGCCCACGCCCAACCCCACGGGTAATGGTTGTGGGCGTGCGGTGTGCCAAGCAGATCAATGCGCTTCAGGTTTTCTTCGAGGCTCTCGGGCACGAAGTTGAAGAAGAACACCTCGTTGTATGACCCCTTCGGTCCACCTTCGGCTGATGCACCGTTGTCGCTCATCACCACAAAGATCGTGTTGTCGAATTCGCCGAGCGATTTCAGGTGCTCGACGAGTCGCCCGACTTGAGCGTCGGTGTGTGTGAGAAAGCCGGCGTAGACCTCCATCATGCGCGCATAGAGACGACGCTCGTCGGCAGAGAGCGAATCCCACGCCGGCACCCAGTGCGGTCGTTCGCTGAGGGTCGTGTTCTTTGGCATGACACCCGACTGCACTTGTCGCGCGAACACTTCGTCGCGCCATGCATCCCACCCTTTGTCGAACTGACCGCGGTACGGCTCGATATACGACGCTGGCGCTTGGTGCGGAGCATGACACGCGCCGGGCGCAAACCACAAGAAAAACGGTTTAGTCGGGTGCGCAGCGCGCGCGTCGTTCATGAAGAGGATCGCCTTGTCGGCCATGTCATGTGTGAAGTGGTAGCCCTCTTCTGGCGTCGCAGGCGGATCAATCTCGTGATTGTCGTAGACGAGGTCAGGGTGATACTGGTCGGTCTCGCCACCGAGAAAGCCGTAGTAGCGCTCGAACCCGCGGCCTAGCGGCCAGCGCCACCGACGCGCACCCATCTGGTGTTCATAAGGCGGAGTCAGATGCCACTTGCCGACACAGAAGGTGCTGTAGCCGTTGCGCACGAGAATCTCCGACAACATGCCGTCTTCGTGTGACATCTCGGCGTTGTAGCCGGGAAATCCTGACGGCACATCGGCGACACGCGCCATGCCCACGCTGTGATGATTGCGACCGGTCAGCAACGCCGCGCGCGTCGGTGAGCACAACGCGGTGGTGTGGTAGTTCGTGTACCGCAGGCCGTGTGCGGCGAGTGCATCAAAGGTCGGCGTGCGAATGTCGCTGCCATAGCAACCAAACTGGGCGTACCCCACGTCGTCGAGCAGCACGACAACGATGTTCGGTGAACCGGCCGGTGCAATCTCGTGGTCGGGCCACGACGGGGTCGACTCGGCGAACGTGCGCCCGATTGTGCCGCCGAAGGGTGGCCGCGTCGTTTGCGCCATGCGGGCAACGGTAGTGAGTGCGGTGCCACCGCAGCGAGGCGAGTACCGCCGAGCCATCGTGGCTCGGGCTCACCGACCGATTTCCCCACTACCTTGGAAGGTCTACACAACGAAGTGGGGGAATCCGGCATGGGCCGTGTAATCAAGGCAGCGCTGTTGCAGACCGACTGGGCGGGCAGCAAAGACAAGATGATCGACAAGCACGAGGCGGCGGCTCGTGACGCCGCCAAGCAAGGTGCGCAGGTGATGTGTTTTCAGGAGCTGTTCTACGGCCCGTACTTCTGTCAGGTGCAAGACGCGAAGTACTACGACTACACCGAGGCGATTCCCGATGGCCCGACCACGAAGCGATTCCAGAGCGTGGCGAAAGAACTGGGGATGGTGCTGGTACTGCCGATGTATGAAATCGTGCAGCCCGGTTTGTATTACAACACGGCGGCCGTGATTGATGCCGATGGTCGGTATCTCGGAAAATATCGCAAGCAGCACATTCCGCAGGTGAAGGGTTTCTGGGAGAAGTTCTATTTCACGCCAGGCACCGATGGTTACCCGGTGTTCGATACTGCCGTGGGCAAAGTCGGTGTCTATATCTGTTATGACAGGCACTTCCCCGAAGGTTGGCGTGCGCTCGGCTTGAACGGCGCCGAACTCGTCTTCAACCCGTCGGCGACGAGCCGCGGCTTGTCGGAGTACATCTGGCGTCTCGAACAGCCCGCGTCGGCCGTAGCAAACATGTATTACGTCGGTGCCATCAATCGCGTCGGCATCGAGGCGGAATATGGCGACGACGACTTCTATGGTCAGAGTTACTTCGTCGACCCGGAAGGCAAGTTCGTCGGCAATGTCGGCGACCCGCACAAACCCGAGCTGATCGTGCGCGATCTCGACATGGACAAGATCAAGATGGTGCGCGACCGCTGGGCGTTCTATCGCGATCGTCGCCCCGACGCGTACCCCGAACTCGTGCGTAGATAAAGAGACAACGAAGGAGACAGCCATGGCCCGCATCCTCATCAAGAACGGCACGGTCGTGAGCCCGACGGGTCGTCATGACCAAGACGTGCTGATCGACGGTGAAGTCATCGTCGCCCTCTATGCGCGCGGTCAGGCCGACGCGATGGGCGTGACTGCCGACAAAGTGATCGACGCGAAGGGAAAGTACGTGGTGCCAGGCGGCATCGACGTGCACACGCACATGGAACTGCCCTTCGGCGGCACCGCGGCGGTGGACACCTTCGAGACCGGCACGATTGCCGCTGCGTGGGGTGGCGTTACGACCATCGTCGATATGGCACTGCAGCGATACAACGAAAACGTGCAGCTGGGTCTCGCCGAATGGCATCGCAAGGCTGGCGGTAACTGCGCGATCGATTATGCGTTCCACCAGATCATCGGCGGCATTGATGAGCAGGCACTGAAGGACATGACCTACCTCGTCGACCACGAGGGTGTCACCAGCTTCAAGCTGTTCATGGCGTATCCGGGTGTCTTCTATAGCGACGACGGCCAGATTTTGCGTGCGATGCAAACTGCAGCCGAGAACGGCGCGATGATCATGATGCACGCTGAGAACGGCATCGCCATTGACGTACTCGTGCAGCAATACCTGGCGCGCGGACAGACCGACCCGAAGTACCACTCGTACTCGCGCCCAAGCCTGCTGGAGGGCGAGGCGACGCACCGTGCCATCGTGTTGTCGAAGGTGGCGGGCAACGTGCCGCTCTACATCGTGCACATGTCGGCGTCAGATGCGTTGAACGAAGTCGCAGCCGCACAACACGAAGGTCTCAACGTGTTCGCTGAGACCTGCCCGCAATACCTCTATATGACGCTCGAGGATCACCTAGCGCGTCCGGGTTTTGAAGGCGCGAAGTTCGTGTGCTCACCGCCGATTCGCTCGAAGCATGATCACCATAATCACCACGCCGACTTGTGGAAGGGTCTGCGCATGAACGAGTTGGCGATCATCTCGACCGACCATTGCCCGTTCTGCATGAAAGATCAGAAGGAACTTGGCTTGGGCAACTTTGCCAAGATTCCCAACGGCATGGGCGGTGTTGAGCACCGCATGGAGTTGATCTATCAAGGCGTCGTGCAGGGCGAAATCTCGCTCGAGCGCTGGGTTGAAACCTGCGCCACGACTCCGGCGCGCATGTTCGGCATGTATCCGCAGAAGGGCATCATTGCGCCGGGCTCTGACGCTGACATCTTGGTGTGGGATCCGACGAAGAAGACCAAGATTGGCATCAATGACAAGCACCACATGAACATGGATCACTCATCCTGGGAGGGCTTCGAGGTTGACGGCAAGGTCGACACCGTGCTCTCGCGCGGCATGGTCGTGGTCGAGAACGACACGTTCAAGGGCCGCAAGGGCCACGGTAAGTACATCAAGCGCGGCCTCAGCCAATACCTGCACTGAGCCGCAACAAAGGAGCATCGCATGAACCGCATCGGCCACTGGATCAACAACAAGATGGTGCTCGGCACCTCGGGTCGATCAGGCGTCGTATTCAACCCTGCGACGGGAGAACAGCAGGCAACGGTCGACTTTGCGAATGTCGCCGAACTTGACGCAGTCGTCGCCGTAGCGAAGAGTGCGCTGCCGGGTTGGCGTTCGACGTCGTTGTCGCGGCGGGCAGAAATCATGTTCCGCATGCGCGAACTGGTTGACGCCAACCGTAAGGAGATCGCCAGCATCATCTCGCTTGAGCACGGAAAAGTACCTGCCGATGCGATGGGTGAGTTGGCGCGTGGGTTGGAGAACATCGAGTTCGCGTGCGGCATTCCCGCGTTGCTGAAGGGCGGCTACTCAGAGCAAGCGGCCGGCGGCGTTGATGTGTACTCGATTCGTCAACCTTTGGGTGTGGTGGCGGGCATCACGCCGTTCAACTTTCCGGCGATGGTGCCGATGTGGATGTTTGCCAACGCCATCATGTGCGGCAACACGTTTGTTTTGAAGCCGAGTGAGAAAGACCCATCAGCATCAATGTTCGTCGCCGACTTGTTGCGTCAGGCCGGTCTGCCCGACGGAGTCTTCAATGTGGTGCACGGCGACAAAGTTGCTGTTGATCGCATTCTCGAACACCCCGACATTGCCGCGGTGTCGTTCGTTGGTTCGACGCCGATCGCCAAGTACGTCTACGAAACCGGCACGCGTAACGGCAAGCGGGTGCAGGCGCTCGGCGGCGCGAAGAACCACAT
>RGSV01000046.1 GCA_010025655.1 Acidimicrobiia bacterium | reverse complement strand
GCGCGGCGAATGTGTTCACAGATGCGTTCGAGTGCCGCCTCTGCACCGTGGGCGGCGAAGTAGGCGATCTGCGGCTTGAAGGCGCAGACAAGATCGCCGGTTGCATCAACAATGGTGCGGCAGAACGCCTCGATCGACCCACCGTCGCGACCGATGGCGGCCGGAAATCGTGATGGGTCAGGGTCGAGCCCCACGCACACGAGCGACGACGTCGTCGTCCAGGCGTTGCGTAAACGTTGGGTGAATGCCACCGTCAGTCTTCGAGCGTGATGGCGCCCGTTGGGCAGAGATCGGCGGCTTCCTGTACCGAGTCGTACAACTCGGGGCCGGGTCGCTCGTGCAAGATGTGCAAGTAGCCGTCGTTGCGCACGACGAACACTTCTGGTGCCACCTGTGCGCACGCCCCGGTCGAGGCGCATACATCGAAATTGACTGTGACTTTCACGACACCTCCCGCGCCAGACGCTAGTTGGCGCGACGCATTCTCGTAGCCTCTGCTCACCCCCATGTTGAAGAGAATTGGTGTCATTGCCCACGCCCATCGACGGGTGGTCGTCGCAATCTGGCTCGCGATCATCGTCGCCCTTGCTGCTGGCGTCGGTGTGTTCGGCAATAGTTTCTCGCTGCAGTTCAATTTGCCGAATGTGGAGAGCGCTCAGGGCTTTGATCTGCTCGAAGAGCGCTTCGGCGGTGACGAGAGCGGCCGCAGTGGCACCATCGTCGTGCGCTCAGCCGGCGGTTTCAACGAGACCCAGCAGTCGGCGTTGAATGACTACTTCGCGCTACTCGATGGCCGCCCCGACTTGCGCGTCGTGAGCCCCTTCAGAGCTGAGGGAGCGCGCCAGGTGTCCCCGCGGGGCACCATTGCCTTTGCGACCGTCACGTTTCCGGCCGAGATCGATGCGGTGGAACAGTTCCAGTCGATCTACCAAGAGATGAAAGCCGTCGAGCCGGTCGTTGATGGTGTGCAGATTGAGTACGGCGGCGAAGTATTCGCCGAGTTCGAGGCGCCAACCTCCGAGGTGCTCGGCCTCGCGTTTGCCATCGTCATCTTGATCTTTGCTTTCGGCTCGGTGTTGGCGATGGGACTGCCGATCGGCACGGCCTTCGGTGGCATAGGTGTCGGCGTGCTCGTCGTGACGCTGGCGTCGAATCTCTTCACCATTCCCGATGTCGCGACGACGCTTGGCGTGATGATTGGCCTTGGCGTCGGCATCGATTACGCGTTGTTCATTGTTACTCGATATCGCGAATCACGCCGCCGCGGCAACACCTGCGCTGACGCGACTGCCGAAGCAATCAACACCGCCGGTCGTGCGGTGATCTTTGCCGGTACCACCGTGGTCATCTCGCTGCTTGGCATGTTGATCATGGGCGTGTCGTTCATGAACGGTCTGGCGATTGGTGCATCAATCACCGTGCTGTTCACGATGCTGGCGTCGGTGACGTTGCTGCCTGCGCTGCTCGGTTTCGTCGGCGACCGAGTCGAGATCACCCGCTGGCGCGGCGTCGTCTCGGCCGGCCTCGTCGCTGTCACTCTCGTCGGCTACGGCCTCAAGCAGCAGTGGATGTTCTGGGCAGCCCCGCTCGCAGCGCTGGTGCTGGTGGCGGGCTCGTTCATCCCCGCGTTGCGTACGCCGCTTGCCACGCGTCGCGTGAAGCCGATGCACGAGACCACTGCGTTCAGATGGAGCCGTGTCGTGCAGCGTCGACCGTGGACATCACTCGTCGTCGGCGCGGGCGTCTTACTCGTGATCGCCCTGCCGGTGCTCGACTTGCGACTTGGCTTTGCCGACGAAGGCAACTATCCGGCCGACACCACCACCAAGCGCGCCTACGACCTGCTCGCTGACGGTTTCGGTCCGGGCTTCAATGGGCCACTTACGCTCGTGGCCGCCATCGAGTCGCCGCAACAACTCGCTGCTGCACAATCGGTGTCGCAGGCACTCGCCGCAATCCCGGGTGTCGCCTTCGCGTCACCGGCAGTGCCCAACAACCCCGCGTCACCCACCGCCGTGTTGTGGACGCTGTATCCAACCGACGCCCCACAATCAGTCGAGGCGGCCGAGCTCGTCAATGCTCTGCGCGACGAGGTATTGCCACAGGCTGCCGGCGATAGTGGTCTCGCCGTCAAGGTCACCGGCACGGTGGCGGTCAACGTTGACTTCAGCGGCTATCTGGCTGATCGTCTGCCGACCTTCTTTGCCGTCGTACTCGCACTCTCGTTCGTGCTCTTGATGGCGGTCTTTCGTTCGCTGCTCGTGCCGCTAAAGGCCGTGATCATGAACCTGCTTTCCATCGGCTCGGCCTATGGCGCGGTCGTCGCAGTGTTTCAGTGGGGATGGGGTTCAGCACTCGTCGGACTCGGCGGCAGCGCCCCGATCGACCCATGGCTACCGGTGATGATGTTCGCCATCGTCTTCGGCTTGTCGATGGACTATGAGGTCTTTTTGCTGTCGCGCGTGAAGGAGGAATACGACCGCACCGGCGACAACGAACTCGCCGTTGCCGACGGCCTCGCCAACACCGCCCGCGTCATCACCGCTGCGGCGGCAATCATGGTCTTCGTCTTCGGCAGTTTCGTGCTTGAAGCTGATCGCAGCATCAAGATGTTCGGCTTTGGTCTCGCCGTCGCGGTATTCCTTGATGCCACCGTCGTGCGCATGTTGCTGGTGCCCGCCACGATGGAACTACTCGGCGACCGCAACTGGTGGCTGCCACGCTGGCTTGACCGCCTGCTGCCGAAGATTGACGTCGAGGGCACCTCGTACAACGACACGTCGGTCGTCGACGACCCTGACTTCGAGCTCGAAATCGAAGACGTGCTCAGTGACGATGCGACACCGAGGCGTAACTAACAGTTCAGCGACGACGCTGGCGCTCAAAGGCGCTCAGCACTGCGCGCAACGACGCGGTGATTGTGCTCGGGTGCACTCCGACACCCCAACACACCTCGCCCGATTCGTTCGCACTCTCGATGTAGGCAACGGCGGTCGCCTCTGAGCCTTGACTGAGGGCGTGCTCGACATAGTCCTTCACGTCGAACTTGACGCCGAACTCACGGCGCAATGATTGCACGAAAGCGTCGATCGGCCCGTTGCCGTCGCCCTGCAGAGTCACGCGTTTGCCGTCGACATCGAGTTGTGCCGTGATCGTCGTGGTGCCGTCGCTCGTGCTGCGCATCTCGTGGCTCGAGAGTGAGAAGCGGGGCGCGCTCGGCAGGTACTCGGCTTCGAACGCGTTCCACATCACATCGGGGGCAATCTCGGTGCCCGAATCTTCGGTGATGTGTTGGATGGTGCGCGAGAACTCGATTTGCAGACGACGCGGCAGCTCGAAGCCGTGTTCGGTTTTCATCACGTAGGCCACGCCACCCTTGCCCGACTGGCTGTTCACGCGAATGACCGCTTCATAGGTGCGCCCGACGTGCTTGGGGTCAAGCGGCAAGTACGGCACCGCCCACTGGTCGTAGTCGTCGGGCAGCGCATCAAGACCTTTCTTGATTGCGTCTTGATGGCTGCCTGAGAACGCGGTGTACACGAGGTCGCCGGCATACGGCTGGCGCTCGGGCACTGGCAGGCGGTTGCAGTACTCCGCATCGCGTCGCAGTGCGTCGATATCGCTCAGATCCAGCCGTGGGTCTACACCGTTGACGAACAGGTTCATTGCGAGCGTTACCACGTCGACGTTGCCGGTGCGCTCGCCATTGCCAAACAACGTGCCCTCGACGCGATCGGCGCCGGCCATGACGCCGAACTCGGCGGCAGCAACGGCACACCCACGGTCGTTGTGCGGGTGCAATGACAACACGATGGCGTCACGCTGCTTGATGGTGCGCCCGAACCACTCGATGACGTCGCCATACACGTTGGGTGAGTAACACTCGACCGTCGCAGGCAGATTGAGGATGAGCGGGTTCTGCGGCGTCGGCTTGATGACGTCCATCACTGCTTCGCAAATCTCGACGGCGAACTCAGGCTCAGCCAGCGTGAAGCTCTCAGGCGAATACTCATATCGCACCCGAGTGCCAGAGACTGTGGGCTCGAGGCCCTTGCAGATCTTGGCGGCGTTCACCGCGATGTCGACGATGCCCGACTTCTCCAACCCGAAAACCACGCGGCGTTGCAGCGGGTTGACCGAGTTGTAGAAGTGCACGATGGCCTGTTTGGCGCCGCGAATGCTTTCATAAGTACGTTCGATGAGCTCTCTGCGTGACTGCACCAACACCTGAATCGTCACATCGTCGGGGATGAGGTCACGCTCAATGATGTGGCGCACAAAGTCAAAGTCGGGTTGGCTCGCCGAAGGAAAGCCGACCTCAATCTCTTTGAAGCCCATATTCACCAGCGTCTTGAACATGCGCAGTTTGCGTTCGGGGTCCATCGGGTCGATGAGTGCTTGATTGCCGTCGCGTAGGTCGACCGAACACCACAACGGGGCAGCATCAATAGTGCGGTTTGGCCAGGTGCGATCGGTGAGCACGAGCGGCACGTAAGCGGCGTACTTCTCGAAGGGCATTTTCTTTGGGGTGCTGGGTTGTGGGGCCATGTCAGTGGTTTCTCTCGTTGGTGCTAACTAGCGATGTGGAGTGGTGTTTGCTGCGTGCAGTGGGCGGAAAAGAAAAACTCCCGGCCATTTGGCTCGGGAGTGGGCGCGACGTCGGCAATATGGCGGCCGACGCCGCTAGGTAAGGAGGAGGCCGAGTGCGCGTCGCATCACTGAGTTGAGCGTATCGGCGCGACCCTGGCTACACCGCGCGCGGGGTGGGCACGATGAAGTTGGCGAACTGCCAAGGGTCGGTGGCGTCGAGGCGTGTAGGGCCGTTGCCGAAACCGGGGAAGAGGTCATTGCGGTTTTTCAGTGGATCCCAATCGACGGCTGCTGAGTGGAATGTGCCGAGGTAGGGGTAGGCGACGTTCAGCACGTCTTCGTATGGCAGATCGTCGGGCACGCGAATGCCTGCCGACGGGTTGTTCATCATCCAGCACGCCGCGGCCACCACCGAGCAGGCGACCTGCAGCGTGGTAGCGCTCTGACCCGGCAGGATTGCCCGCGCCTCGTCGATGCTGAGCAGTGAACCCGTCCACCACGACTTGTAATCGTGACCCATCAGCAACACGCCGAGTTCGTCGCGACCCGACTCGATCTCGTTGTTCAAGATGCGCTGGCCCGACTGCATCTTCCAATTGCGCATGCGCAGTTCTTGCACGCTCATGATCGCGGCATCCGTAGGGCAATACGAGTAGTGCACAGTCGGGCGATACTTTGCGGTGCCGTCATCGTTCCACACGGTGAGGTGGTCGCTCATCGTGTAGGCCTCGCCGTGGCGAATCACCATGCCCAAGATCTCGCCCGCTGGCACCCACGAGCGCACCCAGGTTTCCATTCCTGGTTGGGCGAGTGCGATCTGGTTGCAGGGGCCATCGTCATCATGCACATGGGCGTTGTGCGGTAGCCAGCGCTCATGCGTGCCCCAGCCCATCTCTGCTGGTGCCACACCTTCTTCGTAGAAGCCCTCGATTGACCACGTATTGACGAATTCATCGACCCGTTTGGGTTGGCTCGTGATCTGGGTGTCTCGTTCGCTGATGTGAATCACTTTCGTGCCAGTCAGCATCGCCAACGTGTTGTAGCGCTTGTCGGCAAGTGCGCCCTCGATGAACTTCGCGCGGTCGCCGGCCTTCTTGTCTTTGAGCAGCGCGGTCGCAATCTCGGTCAGTGCGCGCTTAGCGAAGTGGCTCACCAAACCAGGGTTGGCACCGTGTTCGAGCACCGCAGACGGCCCATCATTGTTGGGCCACGATTCGATCATGCGACGGATGCTCTGGTGGCGCACATACAGCGTGCGTTCGAGTGGCGGAGTGTTGTGCATGTCGTAGTACGGATCCCACAGCTCGACGCTCGTGTTCAGATATCGCACGCCGTGGTCACGGCACCACGTGAGGATGGTTGGGCAGTCAATGTTCCACGCAAGATCCAAGATGAGATCGCCTTGACCGACGCGGGCCGAGAGAAACTCATCGAGGTTCTCTTTCGTCACGCGACCCTGTTCGTACTTCACGCCGGCGGCAAGCGAATCGGCCACACGGCTGCGATTGTCAACGAAGTCAACGATGGTGATGCTGGCGGGCGGCAGTTTCACGTCGCGCACGAGGATGGGCACCGTGGCCTGAGCAACGGAACCACAACCCAAGACGAGTGTGCGGTTCGGTCGGTGTTTACCGACCTGGGAGAGGTCGATGGTCACGAGCGGCGGCGCGACTTGCGACTGCGCGACGCGACGGTCGGCGTGGCGAGCATCATCTGCAGCGATGCTTCGAACACGGTGTCACTGGGAATGAGCAACGCCTGCCAGTCGTACGGCAAACCTTTGCGACCAGTACTGGCATCGGTCAGCACGACGTGCGATGAAGAGGGCGTTGACATCGCATAGCACCATAGCGAGAAATGCTGGCGCCGTCTACTGTCTGACTTGTCAGCCGATACTGACTCACGAGTCAGTATCGGGCGACAATGGTTGCGAGCGACGATCGACGCGAACGCCTCGCTCGACGACAGCGTGCGCACACGCCACTCGTAGCATGAGGGCAGTAGATGACGTCTTCCACCGCATTCGCCGCACTCGGCGTGCCACCTCAAGTAGATGCCGGTCTCGCCGCCGCAGGGTTCACGGCCCCGTTCGCCATTCAAACTGAGGCAATCCCCGTTGCCCTCACCGGCGTTGACCTCTGCGGACGCGCCCGCACGGGCTCGGGCAAGACGCTCGCTTTCGGAGTGCCGATGCTCGCTCGCATGGATGCCGCGAACGCCCCGCGCGCACCCCGCGGGCTCGTCTTGGTGCCCACTCGTGAACTTGCCCTGCAGGTCGCCGAGGTGCTCGCCCCGATTGGCGCCAAGTGCGACCGGCGGGTGCTCGCGGTGTACGGCGGGGCATCGCGCGACGACCAGATCACCGCACTCGCGGCCGGCGTCGAACTCGTCGTCGCCACGCCGTTGCGCCTCATCGACTTGTTGAAAGAAGAAGAACTCACCCTTGCCGACGTGCAGGTCGTGGTGATTGACGAAGCCGACCGCATGGCCGACGAGGGGTTCATGCCCCAAGTCGAGTGGGTGTTGCGCAAGGTGACGTCACCGCACCAGACGATGCTGTTTTCCGCCACGCTCGATGGCCAGGTGGGCAACCTCGTGCGTCGCTACATGAACGATCCGCGCGAAGTGTCGATTGATGCACCCACCGCCACCGTCGGCACCATGCGACACCTGTTTCTGGCCGTGCACCGCATGGACAAAGACCGCGTCGTTGCCGCCGTGGCCGACGGCGCGGGCAAGACCGTGGTGTTCTGCGACACCAAGCGATTGTGCGACAAAGTGGCCGAGTCACTGCAGAAACTGAAGGTCAAGGCATCGGCGATTCACGGCGACATGACACAGGCGGCACGCGAGCGATCGCTCGCCAAGTTCGCCGACGGCACGCTCAACGTACTAGTGGCCACTGATGTCGCCGCCCGCGGCATCGACATCGATGATGTTGCGGCCGTGGTGCACTACGAACCACCTATCGACGTGAAGACGTATCTCCATCGTTCGGGTCGCACGGCTCGCGCTGGTCGCGACGGTTGGGCGGTGACGCTGGCGGAATACAACCAGCACACGACGTGCCGCATCATTCAACGAGGTTTGCGCCTCGAGCCCCAACCACCGATCGAGGTGTTCTCCAACGACAAGCGACTGGCCGACTTGTCGTTGTTTCTTGCGCCGGCGAACGCCTAAGCGCGGCAGGCCCGCGAACGCGTAAGCGCAGTCAGCTCTCGAACGCCTCAGCGCAGCAAGCGCACGCCGCGAGATACGTCGGCGCTACAGCCAGGCGGGGCGGCGCGACTCGTAGTCGCCGATCGCCGACTCATGCGCCAGCGTGATGCC
>RGSV01000045.1 GCA_010025655.1 Acidimicrobiia bacterium | reverse complement strand
AGCGTTGCGGCGACGCAAATCGCGACGCTCTTCTTCGCTCGTACCGCCCCACACACCGCAGTCTTGATTCGTCGTCATCGCGAACTCAAGACACGATGCCTTCACCGTGCAGTCGGCACACACGAGTCGGGCGCGCGACAACATTCGCAAGGCCTCACCCGTGTTGCCGATGGGGAAGAAGAGCTCCGGGTCGGTGTCGCGGCAGTTGGCCTGCGTCCTCCAGGAATAGTCAGCGGAACCGAGGGCGAGGCTTTGAGCAAGGATCGACATAGCGGGCATCACCCTAAGTGGGGTTTGGGCACTTGGCAAGGGGTTTCTGCACTACTTTTTCAGGTGGATTCGGCGTCACTCGCGCACAAAGTCCAGACTCGCCATGCACCAGCCGCGCACCACCCAGATCATGGCTCATCGCGGAGCTTCGAAAGCCGAGCGACCGAACACCGTGGCGGCATTCGCCCGCGCGAGAGAGATGGGTTCTCATGCGGTTGAGCTCGACGTGCGACAGTGTCGTAGTGGCGAGTTGGTCGTGCATCACGACCCGCAGCTCGCAGACGGTCGCATCATCGCGCAGTTGAGCAAAGATCAACTGCCGAGTTTCATTCCCACGCTCGATGAAGTGCTTGATGCATGCGGCGAGATGTGGGTGAATGTGGAGATCAAGAACCACCGCACCGAGCCAGACTTCGACACCGACGACCATCGCACCGATGCAGTGATAGATGTGTTGCGTCGACGTGTCGCCCGCCACGGCGACCCGCGCAGATATCTCTTGTCGTGCTTTCGTCGTGCCACGGTCGACCATGCGGTGAAGAAGTGGCCCGAGTTGCCGACCGCCTGGCTGACGATCTCGGTATCAAACGCTGATGAACTCGCGCGCGACCTGAAAGCCAGCGGGCACGTAGCGGTGCATCCTGAGGTTGGTCAGGTGTCGCAGCAGATGATCGACACGTTTCATCGACACGGTCTCGCCGTCAACACCTGGACCTGTGATGATCCGGCCAACATGGCCACTCTCATCGACTGGGGCATCGACGGCATTTGCACGAATGTGCCCGATGTTGCGTTGCGTGTGCTCGCCGAGCGCAGCGCAAAGAAGTAGGCGGGCGAACTCAGCTGATCAGAATTCGACGAGCATCGGCTTGATCAGCTGTAGCGCTTCGTCTCGATGGCGAATCGTGAGCGTGTTCGTCTCGTCGATGAAGTCGCCGTCGAGCTGGTAACCGAATGGTGCGGGATAATCAAACACGACTTCATCCACGCCTTCGATGATCTCGAGACCGCGGCGCGCAGTCGCGCCACCTTTGCGCACTGCACTCCACAGAGTCGACACCATGAGCGGCGTCGAAAGTCGTCGAAACACCAACACGACCAACCGCTTCTCTAACGATGCCGCGCGCGACAGTTCGATCGGGCGCTTACCGACGTAGGTGTAGGGGTTCGTGTTCAGTACGACTGCAGAAAATCCGTTCGGAATTCGTCGACCGTCGATGCTCACCGAGAAGTGGGGAAACTTGCGGTCGTAATCGACGAACCACGACTTGAGTGCCGCGTAAGCAAAGAGTGGTTGACCGACGACGCGCTTAAAGCTGAACGTGCGCTCAACTTGCCGCACAACCTCGGCATCGAAGCCGACTCCCGCATGAAAGGTGAAATAGCGACCGTTGGCTTCACCGAGCGAGATCGGGGCGACGAGACCGCCGTCCAACCCGGCAGTGAGTTGTGTGACAGCGAGCAGCGGGTCATTCGCCATGCCGAGCGAACGGGCGAACACGTTGGTCGAGCCGCCGGGCAGCACGCCGAGCGCAACCGAACTGCCGGCGAGTCCGGTCGCCACCTCGTTGAGGGTGCCATCGCCACCAAAGGCGATAACGGCGTCGAGTCCGCGGGTGACGGCGTCGGTAGCAAAGCGTGTGGCGTGGCCACGTTCACTGGTTTCGACGACCTGCACATCGTGGTGACGCGCCAGATACTGATGCACCTGCACCGTGTTGCGCGGGTTCACCGACGTGGCGAACGAATTGACGACCAGCAGCAATCGCACGAGTGATTCACGGTATCTGGGGTGAGTCGCGGGCGAGCCCAGGTGCGGTGGCCCGCGTTCGCCGCTGGCCCAGTCGCGCCGTGGCCCGCGTGCGCCGCGGTTGCCCGAACCGAGCCGCCGTCGGCGCGCTTGACCAAGGTCACAGATGTGGCATCACCATTGGCTTCGGCGGATTCTTCGGCGAGGTTTCCGAGCGGTAACAATGAAGGGCATGAAAATTGTGGTGTGCGTCAAGCAGATTCCTGATCCTGCGACGCCAGGTTCACTCGATACTTCTACCCATGCGCTGAAGCGTGACGGCAAGTTGATTCTTGACGACTCCGACGCCTACGGCGTGGAGATGGCGTTGCAATTGGCGGCGAGTGCCGGTGGCGGAGAAGTGAGCATCGTCTCCATGGCGCCGAATGGTGAAATGTCAGGTATGCGCACCGCATTGGCGATGGGGGCCGTGCGCGGCGTGCTCGTTTCTGATCCCGCACTCGCAGGTTCGGATGCACTGACCACCGCCAAGGTGTTGGCTGGTGCCGTGCAAAAAATTGGCATGCCCGATTTGGTGATTGCCGCAACGGAATCGACCGATGGTTACACCGGCACGGTTCCCGAGCAGCTTGCCGAAGTGCTCGGTCTGCCATCGGTGACGTTTGCCAAGAAGGTGAAGATCGAGGGCGCCGCCGTGAAGATCGAGCGCCAGACCGAGTCGGGTTATGACGAAGTCGAGTGCCCTCTGCCGGTGCTCGTCAGCGTGACAGCCGGCGTGGTCGAACCTCGCTATCCAAGCTTCAAGGGAATCATGGATGCGAAGAAGAAAGAAATCGTCACGGTGACCGCCGCTGACCTCGGTGTGTCGCCGGTGGGCTGGTCGGGTGCCGGACAGAAGGTGTCGTCGGTAACGCAGGCCGAGGCACGCAAGGCCGGACAAGTCATTGAAGACGACGGCGAGGCGCATGCCAAGATCGTCGCCTTCTTGGAAAACCTGAAAGTGATCTGAGGACATCATGGCTGTGAACAACATTTGGGTTTTTGCGCAAGGTGCGAACGGAGCCGCGACCACCTTCACGCTTGAACTGCTCACCAAGGCTCGCTCGCTGGCATCGAACGTCTCGGCGTTCGTCGCAGGTGACGGTGCGTCGCTGGCAGGCGAGCTCGGCAAGTTCGGTGCCACCAAGGTGTATTCGACGGGCGATCTCGGTGGTCGACTTGTTGGCGTCGCTGCCTCAGCGGCAATGAAGGCGCTGATTGACGGTGGCGACAAGCCAGACCTCATCTTGTTTCCGCAGAACTACGACGGTCGCGACACTCTCGCGCGTTTGTCAGTGAAGCTCAACTCGACGGTGCTCACTAACAACATCGACATTTCGGTCAACGGCGATGAGGTGGTGGCGACGACACCGATCTTCGGTGGCAACGTATTGTTTGCAACTGCATTCACGGGAGCCGGCCCGCATCTCGCGTCGTTCCGCCCGAAGAGCTTTGCAGCCGAGCCGTCAAACGGCGCAGCCGCCCAGGTGGTGGCCGTTGCGGTGCCCGATACGGGTGTGACCGGTGCAGCAAAAGTCACCGCAGTGCACGTTGAAGAGTCGACGGGGCCGAAACTCGACGAAGCCAACATCGTCGTTTCAGGTGGTCGCGGCCTCGGAGAGTCGAAGAACTACGGGCTTGTCGAAGAACTCGCCAAACTGCTGCACGGTGCACCGGGTGCCTCGCGCGCCATCGTCGACGCCGGCTGGGTGCCATATTCCTATCAAGTCGGCCAGACCGGCAAGGTCGTGAAGCCGAGCGTGTACATCGCAGCTGGCATCTCCGGTGCCACGCAACACATGGTGGGCATGAAGGGTTCAAAGAACATCATCGCGATCAACAAAGACAAAGAAGCACCGATCTTTGCGGTTGCCGACCTTGGCATCGTGGGTGACGTGCACAAGGTCTTGCCGAAGTTGATCGAAGCGCTGAAGGCCCGCGGCTAGCACGGGGTCGAGCGCGGGCTAACGCAGAGAGTCAGCGCGCAGAATTACACGAGCGGCCAGGGATACCGTCGCCCCGTCGGGTCGACAGGCAGACGACGATGTTCGAGCAACCACGCGGCGCGCTCACCCAATGCGACAACTTCGTCATCATCGAGCAGCGACGACACGTCGAGCGGCAACGAACCAGCAACTCGTTCGACGGCAGCGATCAGCGAGTCGTCGATCTCCTCACCACCGAATTCCCAGATCACCGTACGCAGTTTGAAGTCGGCAGAGAAGCACAAGCCATGATCGATTCCCCAGATGTTGTCGTCGGTATCGATTAATACGTGACCCGATTTTCGATCGGTGTTGTTGGCAAGAATGTCGAACACCGCCACTTCCCGCAACTTGGGGTGCAAGTCGGGTCGTTGCTCGTGCAGTGTGAAATAGTGCTGTTCGAAGTCGGCGTCGATCAGTAGTTGCAACGAGCCTTCGCCAATGGGTCCATCACGAAGCAAGGTGATGGGAACGAACCCGAGCCCCATCGCCGTGGCGAGTCGATAGGCCGCGACCTCGCGACGGTGCAAACCGGGCGCGAAATCCCACAACGGGCGCTCGCCACGTAGTGGCTTGTAGATCGCTCGCAAGCTCTGCTCACCAGCCGTAACGCGCACGAGAAACGTCGCATTGCTGCTGTAAGGCATGCGCATTTCAACATTGATCTCGCCCGTGGCGAGTATCTCGGCTGCCGTCAGTTCATTCGCGGGCATGCATGACCATCACGGTTGACCGGCAGACCGCAGTAGATACACGGCGGGCGACCGGCGCGCACGAGACGATCGGCAGTGTCGCAGAACGCCACAGCCTGTGCACGCGTGATGCGAATGCGCACCTTGCTCGCATCGAAGTCACTGTCATCGTCGGGTGAAAGCTCTTCGAACTGCAAGATGACGCGATCGTCGCCGCGGTCATACGCCAGCCCAACGCTGCCGAGCGCGAACGTGGCCTCGTCTGGCTCAATGATTTGCGGGCTCTCGCGCAGAGGATCGGTGACCGACGGTGCGTCATCCAACATCTTGCGCAAGAAGGCCGAGAGCGCCACCACCTGTTCTTTCTCGCACTTGATGGACAGCGCTTCGTTCTCACCGCGCACCTGCAGATAAAACGTGCGCGCGCCAGGCAACCCAATCGCTCCGGCAGCAAAGGCGTCAGTTGAGTCGAATTCACGAAATACGGTCATGACGGCCGCAGATCCTTGAGCGATGTGCCCGTCGAGTTGACGGTGAGCACGATGGGCGCGCCGTCACCAACGAGTACGGCAGTGACCGAACAGGTGGAGATCACGATGCGCTGGAACAGGTCAAGCGGCGTGCCCATCGCATGGGCGACGTAGGCCTTAATCGGGTCGGCGTGCGATACGCAGACCACCGTCTTGCCAGGGTGGCGACGTCGAATCGTGTCGACGGCATCAATGATGCGCGTCTGCATCTCCAGGAAACTTTCGCCATCAGGAAACCGAAATGCACTCGGCGTGCGCTGCACGGTTGACCACTCGGGTTTTTTCATCAGCCGCTTGAGCGACGCTCCAGTCCACTGCCCGAAGTCGCATTCGAGCAATCCTCGCTCGATCCGCACGGGTTTGTGCACTGCACGCCCAATCGGTGCGGCGGTCTCGCGTGCACGTTCGAGGGGCGAGGCATACACCGCCTGAACTTTGCCCAGTTCGCCGATGCGCTCGGCGGCTCGCTCGGCTTGTTCTCGTCCGTGATCAGAGAGATGCAGCCCACGTGCACGGCCTGGCAACACCTTGCCGGTGGTCGGTGTGGTGCCGTGGCGCACGAGCAACACCAGCGTCGGGGGGCGACTCATGCGTGCTCAACCTATCCGCGAGTCTCGTAGCGTCTGCCACCGTGAACCAGCGACGTCGTGCGACAACTGACACGCTCGTGAAACTGCGCCGGGAGATCGAGTCGTGCCGTGCCTGCCCGCGGCTGGTGCGGTGGCGCGAGGCGGTCGCGCGCGATAAACGTGCGGCGTACCGCGAAGACGTCTATTGGGGTAAACCCATTGCTGGTTTCGGTGATGCCGATGCGCGCATCGTGGTGCTTGGTCTCGCGCCTGGCGCGCATGGTGCCAATCGCACCGGCCGGGTATTCACCGGTGATCGCAGCGGTGATTGGCTGTTTCGCGCTATGCACCGCGCCGGCCTTGCAAATCAGGCCACATCGCAACAACGCGACGATGGGCTCACGCTGCACGACGCGTTTGTCACCGTCGCGGTGCGATGTGCGCCGCCCGACAACTCGCCGTCACCACTCGAGCGAAAGAAGTGTGCACCGTATCTCGAGCGCGAGATGGCGCTACTTAAGCAGGCGCGTGTGGTGGTGTGCCTCGGCAACTTTGCCTATGTCGCGGCCTGCGAGCACTTTGGGGTGACTCGACGACCGAAGTTTGCCCATGGTCTGGTGGTGCCGGTCGCCGGCGATGCGACCGACCGCATGCCAAGGGGTGGGGTACACCTCGTGTGTTCGTATCACCCGAGCCAACAGAACACCTTCACGGGGCGGCTCACTGAGCCGATGCTCGATGCGG
Source organism: Acidimicrobiia bacterium (assembly GCA_010025655.1). GTDB lineage: Bacteria > Actinomycetota > Acidimicrobiia > Acidimicrobiales > Ilumatobacteraceae > F1-60-MAGs027. Next base: position 1,470 of record RGSV01000045.1, on the reverse strand, counting down.
TATTCGCGACCGCTTTGGGGTTGGCGCGCGAAGCGAACTAACAGTCGCTGCGGCTAGTGCGCGGCAGGTGCTGAGCCGTCAGCCTTCTTCTTTGGTGGCGGCACGCCCACCTTCACGGACTTCTCGGCAAAGTCGGGCCAACGGCGGCGACTCACCACACTGAGCAGCCGCAAGAGCTTCATCGCTTTTTCGTCAGTCTCTGCGGGGCGTGCGACGACCGAGCCGTCTTTGATCATGCGGTTCATCACTTCTTCGCCAAGTTCGGTGCGCACGACGCACAGCGTCCAGTCGTTGTCTTCACCGATGCCACCCGTCGAGATGTCGGCGTGCTCAGCTGCAAAATCAGGGCAGGTCTTGCATCCCTCGCGGGTCCATTGGTGACATTCCTTCAAGTCGATCTCGTGATACGAACCGTCGCGCATCCAGATTTGGAAGACGCCCTTGATGTTCATCTTCACCATCTCTTCTTTGCGCAGGCCGTATTTGGCGAGGAAGAGCTCTTCGAAGATTGCATCGTCAAAGGTCTTCGAGCACAGCAAACCAATGTTGAAGAGGAACGGCTTGCCGATCTTCCCGGCTTTGCGCTTCCACATCACCGGCAACACTGACGACTGACAACTCATGCCGACGAGCGCGATGCGCTGGTGGCCCTCGGCGACCGCATCACGCAAGGCGAGCGTGTTCGCCGAATAGGTATAACGACTGCCTGACGACGCGAGAACCTCTTCACGGTTGCGGGCGAGGCCGGGCTTGGCCTTCCAGCTCGTACCGTCGCCCTCGAGAAAACTCGTCAGGGCTGCATCGATGTAATCATGCTGCAGCAACCAGATGAGCATGGCTCCGACGAAGCCACCGTCTTGACCCTTCTTGTGGGTCTCGTCATCGGCGGCGCGTACGAGCAGCAACTGTCGATACTGGCCGTACATTTCGTCGTCGTTGCGCGTGCGACCAAAGAGGTGTTGGTCGGCTTCTTGTTCCCAATTGCGAAACCGCGGGCAGGCGCGGGTGCAGGTGGTGCAGCCCTTTTCGCCATGACCGCAATTGGTGGGGCCGAGATCTTCTTCAAGGTGGAAGGGCTTGTATTTGCCTTCTTCGTGCTCATATCCGATCACGTCGTGCGGGCACGAGATGACGCAGCCGGCACACCCGGTGCACAGCCCCGTATTGATGACCTCTTCGTACAATTCTTTCCACTGCGCTGTCCAGCGGGTGCTGGCGGGCGTCTCAGTGAGTGTCACGCGCCATACTCTACGACCACGAATCGTTGCCGATTCGCTTCGCCCGACAGAATGAAGGCATGTCGACGAGCATCATCACGTATCCACCCGAGGTTGAGAAGTTTCGCGCCGAAGTGCGCTCGTGGTTGGAATCAAACCTGCCGAAAGGTTGGTTCGACGACGGCTTCGAGTTGACCGGCGATCAGCGCAAGAAGTTCAACGAATCATGGCCACAGAAACTGTTCGAAGGTGG
>RGSV01000044.1 GCA_010025655.1 Acidimicrobiia bacterium | reverse complement strand
CCGATGCGAATGAGATGGCGACGAAAACGTCTTGTGAACGATCGTCGCGTCGAGTGTGATCGGCGAAAGCCACAACTCCGCACTGTTCCACTCGACAGTCGATGAGGTTGGTCGTTTCGTCAAACGCTCGCACAAGCAAGGGTACGGAGAACGAGCCGTTCGCCTCAAAGCGGACCGTGAGACCTTCGGCATACCTAGGCGGGTTCGACGAAATCCATTGTGATAGTGGCGAAGAACCATCCATGTTGATGCCACCCACACAGCGACGGTTGGCGTCCCAGCGGGCCTGATTACAGACAAAGAGGTAGACGCCCTTCGACACACTAAAACCGGTTCCTCGAACGGTCACCGTGGTGCCCGCGGGGTCGAGTTTGGTGGTTTGACTCACCACCAATCGTGGACGAGCCGGCTTAGCGGTCGTGCTTGGCGCTGGCACCGTAGTTACGACCGTCGTGCCGAGTGGCGGCGTGGTCGTCGTCAACGCGAGAGCGGTGGTCGTCGTCGATTCGGCAATCGTAGTTGTCGCAGCTGGCAGCGTGGAGGCTGTCTCTGGCGCGGCAACTCTGTCGCTCGATGTCGATGCGTCACCGCAGGCCGCAAGTACTAACGCCAATGTCGCGCTCATTGCGAGTAACCGACGTCTCATCTCTCGACGCTGGTGCAAAGGGGCGTCGCTCGTACCCTGAAGGGCGATGTTGCGGCGGGTCATGGCGTGCTCGTTGCTCGCGGTCGTAGCCACCGCCTGTGGTGGCGCCAACGAACCAGTGGGCGAAAGTTCACGCTTCATTCTGTCGCAGGATTATGAGCTGCCAGTCGTCGAGCGCGAAGAGCCCACACTTCCTGCCCGCGTCACTGACGCCAGCGGCACCACCGTGACCGTGACCGATGCCTCACGCATCGTGGTGCTAAACCAGGCCATCGCCGAGATCGTCGTATCGCTGGGTCTGCGTAGCAACATCATCGGCCGAGACGCCACGACGACACTCGAGTCGCTGCAGAACATCGATGAAGTGAGCAATGGTCACGACGTAAGTGCAGAGAGCGTGTTGTCGCTTCGGCCAACGGTGGTGATCGGTGATACGCGCACCGGTCCGCCTGAGGCACTCGAACAACTACGCGGCGCGGGCGTGCCCGTCGTAATTGCTCCCGAAGTGTGGACTCTTTCAGAACTACCTGGTCGCGTGACCCTGTTGGCAGTCGCCCTCGGTGTGCCACAAGCTGGCGAACGCCTCATCGCTCTCAGCCAAGCCGCAATCGATGAGGCACTGAAGAACATTGGCAAGGCGTCGGCGATTCTGCGGGTGGCGTTCTTGTACGTGCGCGGCACGGCGTCGGTGTATCTGCTTGGCGGTTCAGGTTCGGGTGCCGACGAAATCGTTGCCGCAGCCGGTGGCGTCGACGTCGGCGCACTCAACGGCTTGGCTGCCTTCACACCGCTCACTGCCGAAGCCATCGTGCAAGCCGACCCCGATGTGTTGCTCGTGATGACTCGCGGGCTCGAGTCGGTGGGCGGCATCGACGGGCTACTCGCCCTGCCCGGAGTCTCGAGCACCCGCGCAGCAACCACGCGTGCCGTGATCGCTGTCGACGACGACCTACTACTCTCATTTGGTCCCCGTACGGGTGCGCTCATCGAGCGGCTGGCGGAGATTCTCCGAAGTTTCAGTAGCGACGCATGACCACCGCCCGCCGCACCAATGTGTCAGCCGTCGGCGTCTTTTTGGCGGTGCTCTTTGCGATGACCGCGCTGCTCTCGCTCGCTACGGGAGCATTTCGAATTCCACTAGGTGATCTTCTACGCATCATCGTCGATGGCCCAGCTCGCGACACCGTTGACTCGATCGCACACGACGTGTTTTGGCAAGTGCGACTGCCGCGCGTGGTGTTGGCCGTGGTAGTTGGTGCAAGCCTCGCGGTGGCTGGTGTGTTGATGCAAGGAATCTTTCGCAATCCGCTTGCCGAACCAGCGACAGTCGGTGTGTCGGCGGGCGCTGCCGTCGGTGCTGTGCTCGCAATCATCGTCGGTCTGAACCAACTGCCGCTTGGTGTGCAGGTGGCGGCGTTTCTCGGCGGCACGCTGTCGACCGCACTTGTCTATGTGCTGTCTCGCACCGACGGCAAGACAGAGGTCGTCACGCTGATTCTCACCGGCATTGCGATCAACGCCTTCGCCGGAGCAGTCATTGGCTTTGCCGTCTTCGTTGCCGATGATGACGAGATTCGCAGTGTCACTTTCTGGAGCCTTGGCACGCTTGGCTTGGCAACATGGAAGGCGGTCGGCGTCGTGATTCCGCTCGCCATCGTCGGCTTGGTTGCCAGCGTCGGTTTTTCGCGCGTGCTCGACACCCTCGCCCTCGGTGATCGTTCAGCAAGTCACCTCGGCATCAAGGTTGAGCGCGTGCGGCTCCAAGCGATTGCAGTCGTCGGACTCTTGGCTTCAAGCGCTGTTGCCGCAACAGGAATGATTGCGTTCGTCGGCCTCTTGGTTCCGCACATCATGCGCTTGGTGCTCGGGCCACGCCACCGACACTTGCTGTGGACTTCCGCCGTGCTCGGCGCCAGCGTCACCTTGCTCGCCGACCTTGCGGCGCGCACACTGCTCTCCCCTGCCGAGTTACCACTCGGTGTCGTTACGGCCTTGATTGGCGCGCCGTTCTTCCTCTTGTTGCTGCGCAGCACTCGTCGCAGCCAAGGTGGCTGGGCATGAGCACCTCACTCTCAGCGCGCAACGTTCGCGTAGTGCGCAACGGTGCCGTGTTGCTCGACGATGTCAGCCTCGAAGCGCGAGCCGGCGAACTGGTGGCCGTGCTCGGCCCAAACGGTGCGGGCAAGTCGACATTGCTTGGTGCAATCGCGGGCGACTTTCCGCTTTCTTCTGGTGCGGTGGAAATCAACGGCCGCAGCCTCGCCGACTACGCGCCGCGCGAGTTGGCGCGCAGTCGAGCCGTGCTGCCGCAACAAATCACCATTTCGTTTCCGTTCACCGTGCGTGAGATAGTTGCAATGGGCCGCGGGCCTTGGCTTGACGACAACGACGACGAACGCATCGCTGCCGCACTGCAACGAATGGACGTCGTCACACTCGCCAACCGCACCTACCAGACCTTGTCGGTGGGCGAACAGGCGCGGGTTTCGATGGCCCGCGTGCTCGCACAAGACACGCCACTTCTGCTGCTTGATGAGCCCACCGCCGTGCTTGACATCGGTCAGCAAGAGCGCTTTCTCGCGATTGCCCGCTCACTTGTTGACGAAGGTCGTGCCGTTGTGGCGGTGCTGCACGACTTGAACGTCGCCATGCGTTACGCAACGAATGTGGTGGTGCTGCACGAAGGGCGTTGCGTGGCGAGCGGTACGCCACAAACGGTGCTCACTCCTGCGCTGCTCAGCAACGTGTATCACCAAAAGATTCAGGTCACGACCACCGCCGACGGTCGCGCGGTGATTTTGCCCGAACACCACTAGGCAATCGTGCTCACGCGCCTCTATCGCGCCGACTCGAGGCTCGCCATGCGGCGAAACTGTTCGACCACATCGGGGCTCTTGTAACTCGCATCGCGCGAGCGATAGACGGTGTCGACGTTCACGCAGATGCGACCGAACTCGCCCCAGTTGCCATAGGCCCCGAGCGCAATGTCGTGCGCAGCATCAAAGGCATCCATGCCCTGGTCTTGTCGCGCAGACGCTTCGGTGAGCACATACGACAGATAGTCGCGCACCTGCACCACTCCCGAGTTGTCGGTGATCGGCCCGTGACCCGGCACCACCACCTCGGCACCGAGCGAGACGATGAGGTCGCACGCGGCAATCCAATTTTCGAGTGGCCCCGCCCACACAATCGGTGTGCCGTTGATAAACAAGATGTCACCCGTATACACCGTCTTGGCGTCGGGAACGTGCACGATGACATCACCGTTGGTGTGGGCCGGCCCAACCTCGATGAGTTCGACGACTCGTCCGGCCACATCTACATCAAGCCGGCCCTCGAACGTGCGTGTCGGCGTGGTCAGCGTGATGCCATCGAAGTCAAAGTCACCGAAGAACCGGCGGAACAACTCGCCCACTTCACCTGGCGCCTTGTTGAGCGCTGCCAACATCGCAGGTGGCACATGCTGCATCTCTTCGGCCGCCGCGCGCGACGCGATGATCTCCGCTCCGACGACACGCTCGTTGCCATAACAGTGGTCGCCGTTGGCGTGGGTGTTCACACACGTAGTGATGGGCGCGCCACGCGTGAGGGGCGCCATCGCGGCGAGCATCGCGTCGGTGAGTCGCAAATCAAAGAGCGTGTCGACCAGAAGCGAGCGCCCGTCGCCGACCACGAGTCCGGCGTTGCTATAACCCCAGCCGCCGTCTGGCTGCAGGTAGGCATGACAGCCATCGGCGACTTCGTGGACTCCGAGGCGGTAGTCATGCATGGCGTCAGTGTACGCTCGCGCCATGTCCGACCTCGTGCTCGACTCGCTGCGCCGGCGTATGCGCGCGATTTTTTCGCTCTACGAAGATGCCACCGCCACGATGGAGCTGCACCACGTCAACTACCGCGAGCGCGAAGGTGTGCTGTCGATTGGCTTCAGCCTGTTCCATATCGTCAACATGATCGATGCATCATTCATGTTGCTGAGCGGTCAGGCACCACTGTGGAACGACGAGTGGGCTAAGCGAGTTGCGCCGGCCATCAATGACCACGGTAAGCATCGCACGGTGGAAGAGATGGTGCACCAGCAAATCGGCGACTACGACGCATTCAAGCAGTACATGGCAGAGGTATTCGACCGTGTCGAGCACTGGATCGCCGATCTTTCGCCGCATCATCTCGACCGCGTGATCTTCACCAAACCGTATCCGCCGCAGATTGCCTCGACCTATTCAGCGCGTGTCGGCGGCGAGGCGGGCATCACCGTGCTTGATGGTCTCGAGTGTTGGATCTACCAGCATGCGCTGCGTCACATGGGTGAGATCGAATACGCGCGCCACCTCGTAGGTCTTCGCGGTATGACTTCATAACGCAGCGAGGCGCCATAACACCGCATGCCACGCCACGCAGCTGTGCGCTACGACACGCTGACGCGGCTCACTGCCAGCATGCTGCACCAATAGAAGTCGCGTCGCGTACCGCACGCCGGAAAAACCACCGACTGAATCGGTGATGCCGTGTCAACTCTCGCCTTCTCGGCACCAGTCGTGATATCGCGCACCACCACCTGCTCGACACCACGTTCGACGTCGTGGTGGGCCGACACCAACTCGCCCGAGTCGGCGTACCACAACATGTGTGACCCGTGGTTCTGCGGGTACGACCACAACGGCCTGACTGCAACATCGTCGTAGGTGAACCCGGCTAGCACTCCGTTTCCGCTGTCGAATCCGACCACGATCTTGCGTTGGTCATCGACGACCGGTGGGTTCGCCACCACGCCACCTGCGAGACCACAAATCTCGGTGAGCGACACCCGAAAGTCATCAAGTCGCACCCGCACCAGATGCAGCGGAGCTGTCGCAACACCGACACCGCGCAAGGTGCCAGCGAAACGGTGAGTGCCCTCACCGTTGTCGAGAAACCAAGCACTGCCGTCGGCGATCACCGCATCCCAGCCGAAGCCCTGGCCCTCGAGTTGCCGGTAGGTGGCGTGTCGCTGGTCGAGCTCGAGTGAAGCGCCATTCCATCGAGCTCGCCACAACGCTGTAGTGCCGACGACGTAAACATCGTCGCCGTCGGCGGAAAGTCGCGCAATTGAAGCCTCGGGCAGATCGAGCGTGGCAACGACGGCAAGTCTCTCTGGCTCGAGCACCACAAGCTGTGTGGCGGGGAACGGTTCGCTCGCTTCGGCGCCCGGGCGCGAGCCGCTGAAGTCTTTGGCGACAAGGTGGCCATCGGGCAGGGTGACGAAACTGTTGTAGGGCCGTCGTCGCGGCAACTCGCGAGATGCCCGCAGTTGCAACTGACGATTCAAGCGATGCGCGTGATTGCCGAAGACCACGTGCAGATCACCGTTGTCGTGCACCGCCAAACCACCGGGCCACGCCGGTCCACCGGGCAGTTTCTCACTCGCCGAGAGTGCTTCAAGCGTGACAGGGTCGATTCGTTCGATCCACGAGACGGCGTCGTCACCACCCGTGTGACACAACAAGAACACCTCATCGGTGCTGGCGAGCACCACCATCGTTGCCACCATCACCGCGCGGCTCGTCGACTTCAGCGACTCGCCAGGCTGCAACGCGAGTCGCGCACCCGCAACACACGACCTACGGCGCGGGCCACCGTCTTCATGGCGCCACGTGTCGGTCACTGCCGCACCACCATGAGGACTTCCACGGTATGCGAATCACTGACAAGACTGCATGGTTCGCGCTCGGTAGTGTCGGGGCGTGCGTCGTAGACCAACAACAGCAATCGGCTCGGCAACGGTGGCGTGTGTCGTCGCAGTGGTGTTGGCGTCGTGCACTTCAGCTGGCCCGCCGGCCATCGACTTGTCGGCGTCGGCTGCCAATGGTCTCAAACTGTCGCAGAACAATGGTTGTGCGTCGTGCCACGGCACCGATTTCGGCGGCGGCACCGGCCCAACCTGGCAGGGCATCATCGGTCAGACGGTTGCGTTCAAAGGTGGCGAGTCGGGCGTGGTCGACCGCGAGTATCTGACCGAAGCGATCAAGTACCCCGACAAGAAGAAGCGTGTCGGCTATTCAGTCGTGATGCCGTACAACAATCTGACTGACGCCGAAATCTCCGACATCGTCGACTACATCGAAGCGCTCTCCAACTAATTAGCGGCGGCGCACGTGATCGGGAGTCGCTAGACCTGCTTCGCGTGCGTGCGCATCGGGCTCTGGCTCACCGAAGGCCATGCGCACCGGCACGACTCCAGCCCAGAAGGGCAAGTCGTAGTCACTCGACGGATCTTCCTTCGGCGGGCCCGTGCGCACCTTGGCTATTGCGTTGGTCAACGGCAGCCGCCACACCGTGGTCTGGCGTATCTCGGTGCGACTCGGTTCGCGTGCGTTGCCGACACGACCGGGTAACAGAAAGTTACTCAACACGAGCAACGCACGTTCACGGTCGTCGCCCTCAAGCACGTCGGGCACACCGGTTACCACCACACTGCGGTAGTTCATCGACGAATTGAAGAGCGATCGAGCGACGACCAACCCATCAAGAAGAGTGACCGTCACGCAAATCGGGCCTTGGGTGCGCATCAATCGACTGGCCACCGAACCGTGAATCAAGAGCGAATCACCGTCGAGCGCATAGGCCATCGGAATCACCACCGGTGCCCCCGCAGCATCGATGATGCCGACATGCGCTACCAATCCGTCGGCCAAAATCTCGCGAATCGTTGCCAACTCTTCTGATCCGCGCTCGGGGTGACGCTTTAGTTCCGACATTGCGACGATGCTCCCACAACCCACATGATGCTTCCGATGATGTTCGCAGGCTAGATGAAACGTATCGTGGCAGATATCAGCACGTCACCTTCTGCGAAACCCGCAGGCTCGCTTCGCCACGCGTACCGCGTTCTAGCTCTCACATCGATTGCTGTCTTCCTCGTGTCACTCGACTTGTCGATCGTGGTCGTCGCCAAGCGCACTATTGACGAAGAACTTGGCGGCGGAAGCTTGCTCACCTGGGTGTTCTCTGCATACGCCATTGCCTACGCCGCGGCACTGCTGACTGCGGGACGTTTTGCCGACGTCTTCGGACGCAAGCGCAGTTTCTTGCGCGGCGTGTTGTGGTTCAGTTTCGGCTCCCTGCTGTGTGGCTTCGCTCCTACCACGTGGTTCCTCGTGCTCGCGCGTGTCGTGCAGGCCTTTGGTGGTGCACAGCTTTCACCCGCGTCGTTGGCGCTGGTGTTACCAGAGTTTCCAGTCGAAAAGCGCACACAAGCAATTGCCATTTGGGGTGCCACAGGCGGTCTCGCGGCGGCACTCGGGCCATCGATTGGTGGAATCCTCGTCGACACACTTGGCTGGCGGTCGTTGTTCTTCCTGAACATTCCCTTCACACTCGTAACCGTGATCATTGGTCAACGATTACTGAAGGAAAGTCGCGACCCGAATGCCCAGCGCAAGGTCGACTACCCAAGCGCGGCACTCGGCTTCTCGGGC
>RGSV01000043.1 GCA_010025655.1 Acidimicrobiia bacterium | reverse complement strand
GCAAAGCGGGCAGTGTCGCTGAAGAGTGCCGCCATCTCTGGTGTGGAGTACCGCTCGATCATCGTGTCACCTCGCGCACCACGCAGTCGTCACGCTCGGGACCAACGCCGACGATGCTCACCGGCACACCTGTGCTGCGCTCGACAAGGTCGATCAACCTGCGCGCTTGGGTTGGTAGGTCAGATTCCTTGCGACAGGCACGCAGTGGTTGGTGCCAGCCTGCAAGGTCTTCGTAGACGCATTCGACACGAGCCAACACTTCGGCGTCGTCGGGGTACGCATCGAGAATGCGGCCATCAAGGCGATAGCCGACGCACACCCGAATGGTGTCGAAGTCGTCGAGCACGTCGAGCTTCGTGAGTGCGATGTCGGTGAGCGAGTTCACGCGCACGGCATGGCGCAGCATCACCAAATCAAGCCAGCCGGGACGTCGACGCCGACCTGTGACGGTGCCGAATTCGTGACCCACTTCGACGATGCGGTCAGCGAGTTCACCATGCAACTCCGTGGGAAACGGCCCGCTGCCGACACGCGTCGTATACGCCTTGGCGATGCCGACCACGCGGGTGATGTCGCGTGGCCCGAGCCCACTACCCGCGCACGCACCGCCCGCGGTGGGGTTCGACGAAGTGACGAAGGGGTATGTGCCGTGGTCGATATCGAGAAACGTCGCCTGCGCACCCTCGAGCAAAATCGAACTGCCGTTCGCAAGTGCGTCGTGCAACAGATTCACGGTGTCGGCGAGATGCGGCGCCAGTCGAGTAGCGAAGCCGTCATAGCGCTCAACGACTTCATCAACATCGAGCAGCGGCTCACCGAGCGAGGCAAACACCGCATTCTCTTGCGTCGCACGCTCTTTCACCAGCGTGCGAAATCGCTCGCGATCTCGCGTGTCACCGGCGCGCAGGCCGATGCGCTTCACCTTGTCGGCATACGCCGGGCCAATGCCCTTCAGCGTCGTGCCGATGCGTGAGTCGCCGCGCAACGACTCGCTGATGGCATCTTGCTGTTGATGCCACGGGAAGATGAGGTGGGCGAGCGTCGAGACACGCAGTCGCTCGCACGAAACACCGCGTGACTGAAGCGTGTCGATTTCGGCAAACAGCGTGGGCAAGTCGACCACCACACCGTTGCCAATGACTGGGGTGACCTGCGAATACAACACGCCGCTCGGCACGAGTTGCAGTGCGTACCGCTGTGATCCGACCACGACGGTATGGCCTGCATTGTGTCCGCCTTGATACCGCACCACATGACTGTGGTTGGCAGCCAGAAGGTCGATGACCTTGGCCTTGCCTTCGTCTCCCCACTGCGTGCCGACTACGACGGTGACGGGCATGCACGCTCCTCGCGCTAGGGAACGTGTGTTTACGCTACTCGCCAGTCAGTGGTCTCACGCAGAAACGTGTGTGTTCACCGATAGTTTCGTGACGTGAACGCCGTGCTTCGCCGCCGCGAGTGGGCCACGATGAGCCCTGGCGAACGGGTTCAACGAGGCACTGCGCACCCGACTTGGCGACTGGTCGATCGAAATCGAGCCCGGCGCACGCGTCGGAGAAAAGATGTCACCCATCGCGTCGGCCGGCTTATTCGTGCCCGGTGGCAAGGCAAGTTATCCGTCGGTGGCCTATCAACTTGCCGTGCCTGCCGTCGTCGCAGGGGTGCCCAACATTTCCTTACTCGTGCCACCGTTGCCGAACGGTGACGGGAACGTCGACCCCGCCGTGCTCGTCATATGTCGCATGCTCGGCATCACTCAGGTATATCGAGCCAACGGCCCAGCCGGTATCGCGGCTTTGGGTTTCGGTACGCAACGCATCGCCCCCGTGCGCAAGATCGTTGGCCCAGGTAGCCCCGCGGTGACCGCGGCTCAGGTGGAAATGCAACGGCACGGTGTGTCGACGATGATGGTGCTCGGGCCGACCGAGGCGATGATGGTGGCTGACGATTCGACAGACGCGCGACGCGCTGCGCTTGACCTCTTGATTGAAGCAGAACACGGCGAAGATTCGACCGTGGTGTTGGTGGCCACCGACCGCAGCGTCGTCGATGAGATTGATGCGCACCTTGCGAAGTTCATCACCGCACTACCACCACAACGAGCAACTGCAGCACGTGCGGCACTGGGCACCAACGGCGGTGTACTACTCGTCGCAACGCTGGCGGAGGCGTGCGACGTCGTGAACGCATTCGCGCCAGAACACCTGCAACTCGCCCTGGCGCCGCAGCGATGCGACGACGTGGTCTCGCGCATCACGAACGCTGGTGAAATTCTCGTCGGCCAAGACACGCCGTTCTCGGCGGCCAATTTCGTGCTCGGCGTTCCAGCGTCACTACCAACGAGCGGCTTTGCAGCAGTGTCATCGGGTATCACTGTTGCTGCGTTCCTCAAGTCGACCGCGGTGGCGACGAGTAACGGCGCCGCCCTGCGACGGATGCGCCCGACCATCGAGGCGCTTGCCGATCACGAGGGCTTTGTGGCCCACGGCAACGCGCTGCGTGAACGCAACACGTCTTGACGCGCGGCGAACCTTAGTGTGCGGCGAGTCTTAGTGTGCGGCGTCGCTCGGGTTCACTGAGAGCGCACCGTCAACCACATCAACGATGATCATCGCGTTGCCCGTTGCCTCTGACACCTTGCCTTCAAGCAACAACAAGGCCGCCGGGTCGGCAATCTCTCGCTGAATCAACCGCTTCAGCGGTCTGGCGCCGAACTCGGCATCGTAGCCACGATCAGCAAGTACGAGTCGTGCGGCTGGCGTGACGGCCAGCGTGATGCGTCGCTCGGCAAGTCGGTCGATGAGGTACTGCAGTTGGATCTCGACGATGGCGCCGAGGTCATTGCGAGTGAGCGGCGCGAAACGCACGATCTCGTCGATGCGGTTCACGAACTCGGGTTTGAAGTAGTCGATCGGCTCGACTGGCAGGTTGCTCGTCATGATGAGGATCGTGTTGGTGAAGTCGACGGTGCGACCCTGGCCGTCGGTGAGACGACCGTCGTCGAGCACCTGCAGCAAGGTGTTGAACACCTCGGGGTTTGCCTTTTCGATTTCATCGAGCAGCACGACGCTGTAGGGGCGGCGACGCACCGCCTCGGTGAGCTGACCGCCCTCGTTGTAACCGACGTACCCAGGGGGTGCACCGACGAGACGACTCACCGAGTGCTTCTCGGAGTATTCGCCCATGTCGATGCGCACGATGGCCTTCTCATCATCGAAGAGAAACGACGCGAGTGCCCGTGCGAGTTCGGTCTTGCCGACACCCGTCGGGCCGAGGAACATGAACGACCCGATCGGCCGATTGGGGTCAGACAACCCCGCACGACTGCGGCGAATCGCGTTGGCCACCACGGTGACTGCGGCGTCTTGGCCAACCACTCGCTGGTGCAACAGTTCTTCGAGGTGCACCAACTTGTGCATCTCGCCTTCCATCAGGCGCGACACCGGGATGCCGGTCCACTTCGCCACCACTTCGGCGATGTCTTCGGCATCGACTTCTTCTTTCAGCATGCGCGGTTCGCCAGTCGCTACTGCAGGGCTTTCTGTCGCGGTTGCGATGCGGCGCTCCAACTCGGGAATACGCCCATAGATCAACTCAGACTTCTTTTCTAAGTTGCTCTCACGCTCGGCCTGCTGGCGCAAGGTGTCAAGTTCTTCTTTCAGCGTGCGCACTGCGCTGATGCCCTGTTTCTCGGCCTGCCACTGTTGTTTCATCGTGGCGGACTGCGCGCTCAATTCGGCGAGTTCGCTCTCGAGTGCGCTCAGCCGTTCTTTGCTCGCTGCATCGGTCTCTTTGGCGAGTGCGACTTTCTCGATCTGCAACTGCAGAATGCGTCGCTCAACCACGTCAATCTCCGTTGGCATCGAGTCGATCTCGATGCGCAGTTTGCTGGCGGCCTCATCGACAAGGTCGATGGCCTTATCGGGGAGAAACCGATTGGTGAGATAGCGATTCGACAACACCGCCGCACTCACGAGGGCGTTGTCTTGAATGCGTACACCGTGGTGCACCTCGTAACGTTCCTTCAACCCGCGCAAGATGCCGATGGTGTCTTCAACGCTCGGCTCACCGACGTACACCTGTTGGAAGCGTCGCTCGAGGGCGGCGTCTTTCTCTACATGCGTGCGGTATTCGTCGAGTGTCGTCGCACCAATCATGCGCAGCTCGCCACGCGCCAACATCGGCTTCACCATGTTGCCGGCGTCCATCGCGCCCTCGGCGCCACCAGCACCGACCAAGTTGTGAATCTCATCCACGAAGGTGATGACCTCGCCGCCAGCGTCGATGATTTCTTTGAGCACTGCCTTGAGCCGCTCTTCGAACTCGCCGCGATACTTCGCACCCGCAAGCATCGCCCCGAGGTCGAGTGACAACAATCGTTTTGACTTGAGCCCCTCGGGAACATCACCAGAGGCAATGCGCTGGGCAAGGCCTTCGACGATTGCCGTCTTGCCGACGCCAGGTTCACCGATGAGGATCGGGTTGTTCTTCGTGCGGCGCGACAACACCTGCACCACCCGACGAATCTCTTCGTCGCGGCCAATGACGGGGTCGATCTTTCCGTCGCGAGCACGCGCGGTGAGATCGACGCTGTACTTCTCGAGCGCCTGAAACTGATCTTCGGGGTTCTGCGAGGTCACGCGGTGCGAACCGCGTACCGCCTTGAGTGCTGCCAACATCTCGTCGCGCGCTACACCCACGATCTCGTGCATCGCCACAACGAGCAACTCGACCGAGAGAAAGTCATCCTTGAACTCGCTCTGTGTTTCAGCAGCCTCCGCGAACACCGAAGCCAGTTCGCGACCAAGCCGGGGCTCTGCACCACCCTTGGTCGTCGGCAGTTTGCCGAGTGCAGTCGCACACTTCTCGGCAACTTTGGTAACGGGCACCCCCACCCTGGTCAAGAGCGGTGCGGTGACGGTGCCGTCTTGCTTCACCAGTTCAGCCAAAAGATGGTGTGGCATGAGTTCAGGGTGTCCGGCTGTAGCCGCCACCTGCATCGCCGCCGAGACGGCTTCGCTGGTTTTCACGGTCCATGTGCGCGGGTCGAGGGTCATCGTCAAACGTCCTTACCTGTCTCCGAGAAAACCCGAGCGGCGAGTGAACACCGACAACACCTGGCGAGTGGGCACGAGTTCGCCACGCGACGCACGCTCACGCGCAATGTGGCTGCGTAATGTCTCGACTTCACGCTGCAATTCTTCGACCTGCGCTTCGAGTTCGAGCACATGGCGAATGCCTTCCAAATTCATACCGAGGTCAACCAAACGAGCGATGCGCTGCAGCAGTTGAATGTCGGCGTCGCTATAGCGACGATTGCCGCCCTGTGTTCGCGCCGGGCGCAACAAACCGACACGCTCATAGTTGCGCAGCGTCTGCGGATGCATGCCCGCGAGTTCGGCCGCCACCGAGATGACGTACACCGCCATGCGGTAGTTGTCGCGGTTGGGTTGGGTGCTCATGATGCCTCCTCCTTGGCGAATGCCAGTAACGCTTCGCGTTGTTCTTTGGTCAGCGATGTCGGTACCGTCACCTCAACGGTGACGATGAGATCACCCACCGCCTTGTCGGCGGTGATACCGCGGCCCTTCACGCGGTGACGACTGCCTGGTTGCGTTCCGGGGCGCAGACGCAGCGTGACGAGATCACCCTCGAGGGTCGGAACGTCGATGTCAGCACCGAGTGCCGCGGAGGTGAACGACACAGGTACTCGCACGTGCAGGTTCTGGCCGTCGCGGGTAAAGAGTGGATGCGGCGTCACGCGGCAGATGACGAACAAGTCGCCGGCCGGACCACCGTTGCGACCGGGCGCGCCACGACTCTTCAGGCGAATGCGTGTGCCGTCGTCGACACCGGCGGGCACGCGCACCTTGACTTCGCGGTTGCGCATTTCGACGCCGGTGCCTCGACATGTGCCGCACGGGTGCTCGATCACCACGGCACGACCACCACATCGATTGCACGGGGTGGAGAACGCAAAGCCGCCCTGGTTCACCTCGGTGACGCCGCGGCCGTTGCATGTGGTGCAGCGCACGGGGCTCGTGCCGGGGCGTGCGCCCGAGCCGTTGCAGGTCGAGCACGAAGCCTCTGACGTGAGATGCAGCGTGGTGGTGAGACCCTTTGCCGCATCGACGAAGTCGATGGTGAGCGCGGCTTCGAGATCAGAGCCGCGCTGCGGACCCACCCCCGCGCCGTTGCGACGCGCACCACCAAACATTTGGTTGAGCAGGTCACCGAATCCGCCCGCCCCCGACATGTCGCCCATGTCGAAGCGGAATGATCCGCCACCTGGCCCACCGAATGCACCGGGACCGAGACGACGAACTTCGTCGTACTCGCGACGCTTGTCTTCGTTACCGATCACGTCATAGGCGGCGGAAACCTCCTTGAATCGCTCTTCGGCAGCAGCGTTGTTCGGGTTGGCATCGGGGTGATATTGACGCGCCAACTTGCGGTACGCCTTGGTGATGTCTTTTGCCGACGCGTTCTGCGGCACGCCGAGCACGGCGTAGTAGTCCTTTTCGAACCACTCTCGTTGTGCAGTCATCGTGTCCTCGACTCGTTGTGCGTAGGAGTGCTCAGCCCTTCACCTTGACCATTGCGGCGCGCACGACGCGACCCTTCCAGCGATAGCCCGTGCGCAATACCTCAACGACCATCGGCCCGCTCGTCGAACCGTCACTCGGTTCGTGCACTACGGCTTCGGCAGTCGCCGGATCGAACGGCTTGTCGGCCAAATCAAGCGCTTCGAGGCCCTGTTTCTGCAATGCACCGAGCAGCGATGACCACACCGACTCGATTCCCTGCACACCGTGTGCAGCGGCAGCTTCGCACGCATCGAGCACGGGCAGCACCGATTCGACAAGTTTGGCGGTGGCGCGGTCGACGTCATCGGTCACCTGTGCCGTCACGCGCTTGCGGAAGTTCTCGAAGTCAGCCTGCAGGCGCAGTGCCAAATCTTTGAAGTCGTCACGCTCTTTGGTGACGGCAGCGAGCACGTCGCTCACATCGAAGCCGTGCGGCGCGTCGTTGTCACTCGACGCCGCATCACTCGACGCCGCGTCACTCGGCGCAACATCACTGCTCTTCACCTCACCGGAGGGCGCGTCAGGCGCGAGGGGGGATGCACCGTCGGCACCCTCCGGATTCGAGGTGGTGGAGTCGTTGCTCATGGCCGCTGCCGTCGAGGGAGGTGGCAGTTATTTTTCGTCGACGATCTCAGCGTCGACGATGTCGCCGTCCGAGCCAGCACTTGCACCGGTGGCCGACTGACCGCTGGCCGAGGTACCCGCTGCGTTTGCGTCACGCGACGCCGCCTCGTAGAGCTTCTGGCTGAACGCCTGGCTGGCGGTCATCAGTTTCTCGGTGGCGTTCTTGATCGTGTCGACGTCGTCACCGGCGAGGGCGGCCTTCAAGTCGGCGAGCGGCTGCTCGACGGCCTTGCGCTCGTCTTCGGGCACCTTGTCGCCCTGCTCGCGTAGCACCTTCTCGGTTTGGTACACGAGCGAGTCAGCGTTATTGCGCACTTCGGCATCGGCGCGACGCTTCTTGTCTTCGTCGGCGTGTGCTTCGGCGTCTTTCACCATCTTGTCGATGTCGTCTTTGGAGAGCGACGACTGACCCGAGATGGTCATCGACTGTTCTTTGTTCGTGGCGCGGTCTTTGGCCGACACATGCACGATGCCGTTGGCGTCGATGTCGAAGGTGACCTCGATCTGCGGCACACCACGCGGTGCGGGCGGCAAGTCAACCAACTGGAACTTTCCGAGCGTCTTGTTGTACGACGCCATCTCGCGCTCGCCCTGCAGCACGTGGATTTCCACCGACGGCTGCATGTCTTCGGCCGTCGTAAACGTCTCGGTGCGACGCGTGGGGATGGTGGTGTTGCGCTCGATGAGTCGTGTCATCACGCCGCCCTTGGTTTCGATGCCAAGCGACAGAGGTGTCACGTCGAGCAGCAAGATGTCTTTCACATCGCCGCGCAGAACGCCGGCCTGCACTGCGGCACCGACTGCGACGACTTCATCGGGGTTAACGGTGCGATTCGGCTCTTTGCCGGTGAATGACTGCACGAGTTCTTGCACCGCAGGCATACGGGTGGAACCACCGACGAGGATCACGTGGTTGATCTGACCCTTCGTGAGGCCTGCATCGCTGATCGCCTGCTCGAATGGCTTGCGGCAACGCTC
>RGSV01000042.1 GCA_010025655.1 Acidimicrobiia bacterium | reverse complement strand
ACCGGGGCGGGCCCGAGCAGGGAGAGATCGATACGCGCTGGCTCGGAAGGTCCGGAGCCGCTGTCGCCGGAGCAGGCGGTCGCCACGCTCAGGGCCGCGACGACCAGCAGTGAGGCAATCACGAACAGCCCTCGTCGTCGCATGAGACCCTCAGCCTAGATTTGGTTCGACGAATTCATGCCGAACAAAAACATGAGCCTCGACACCGACGACGTCGATGCCGACGTTGACGAGACGGCGACTCACAATGAAACGTCGGCTAACGATGCCGACGACACGCTTGGGGTAGCCGACTATCTGGCCACCGTCAACGACGCGCTGCAGGTCGGACTGCGCGGCGTCTGGGTGCAAGGCGAGATCACGGCGTTCAAACGCGACAACAACAAGGGGCACATCTACTTCTCGTTGGTCGAAGAGGTCGACGGCAAACAGCACATCCTCAAGGTGAATTTCTGGGCCGGCAAGCAACGGGGATTGCGCGGCAAACTGGCGGCCCACGGTCTCGAGCTGGCCGATGGCATGAAGGTGCGCATCACCGGCAGACCCGAGGTGTACCACGCCTACGGCACCTTCAGCCTGGTGCTCGACGACATCGACCCGACCTACACCCTCGGTGAGCTGGTGCAGCGTCGTGAAGAGGTGATTCGTCGCCTCAAAGAGCGAGGACTCTTCGACAAGAACCGCCGAACCGTGTTGCCGCTCGTGCCGCTGCGTCTCGCGGTGATCACGAGTGTGGGCACGTCTGCGAACGCCGACGTCATGAAGACACTGGCCGAGTCAAAACTCGGGTTTCAGATCGCGGAATATGACGTGCGCGTGCAGGGCCCCGAGGCACCCGGCATGATCGTCACCGCGCTGAAACATGCCAGCCGACGTGACGATCTCGATGCCGTGCTCGTGATACGTGGTGGTGGAGCCAAGAACGAGCTCGCCATCTTTGATGACGAAGACATCGCCACAGCCATTGCCGCCTGTCGTCACCCGGTGCTGACGGGTATCGGCCACGAAACTGATCGCACCATCGCCGACGAGGTGTCATTTGCCGAATTCAAGACACCAACCGCTTGCGCCAAGTTCGTCGTCGATCGAGTCGAAGCATTCGTCGAGCGGCTTGACGAAGCGTGGCAGCGAGTGGCGACGCAGTCGACGCAGATGCTCACGCTCGTGGCTGCTCGACTCGACAACGTCGCCCAACGAGTGCGCACGGGTGTGCTGGCGGCACTGCAACACTCGTCTGAGCGGCTTGCGGTGAATGCCAACCGCCTCCAGAAGGCTCCGGCGGCATGCTTCGCTGCTTCGGCGTCGCTGCTCGATGACATCGCCGACCGATTGCGACTGCTTGATCCCGTACATCTCATGAAACGCGGCTGGAGCATCACACGTTTGAGTGATGGTCGAGTCGTGCGCGATGTTCGGCAAGTGAAGAAGAACGACTCACTGACCACCCGCGTCGCAAATGGCACCGTGACGAGCACGGTCGGCGAAACGAAACCCACCACCTAACGAAGGAGACCACCATGCCCAGCAAGAAAAACGACGACCTCGGCAAGATCGGTTACGAAGATGCCGTGTCAGAACTCGAAGAGATTCTCGAAGAACTCGAAGGCGACGACATCGATGTTGACATGCTTGCCGAACGCGTGAAGCGGGCGTCTGACCTGGTGAAGGCATGCCGCGACAGGATTGCCGCAGCCAAACTGCACGTCGAGCGAGTGGTTGCCGAAGTCGACGACAAGTGACCGCATAGGTCACCGCGCGGAAGTGACGCTGCGGGCGTCAACCTCGCAGGCGTAGCCTTTCACCGTGCGCACTGCTCCCGAGTCGCTGCTCTCGGTGGCGGCACGCACCGATGCCCGGCTGGCGGCGATCTTGCAGGCCGAAACTGCGCGATGGGTGGCCTTTGATGCCGATCTCGCTGCACCGTTCGGCGAACTGCGTCGCCTCGTGCTCGCTGGCGGCAAGAGATTGCGCCCAGCCTTTACCTATTGGGGGTTTGTCGGTGCGGGTGGTTCGCCAGATGCCGACAGCGTGGTCGATGCGGGTGCGGCGTTCGAGTTGATGCACGCGTTTGCGCTCTTCCACGACGACATCATGGACGGCTCGACAGCGCGTCGCGGTCAGCCGACCACCCACGAAGTGCACCGACACCTGCACGAAGAACATCGCTGGGCTGGTGATGCGCGTCGCTTCGGGGATGGTGTGGCGATTCTCGTTGGTGATCTGGCATTCGTGTATGCCGACCTGTTGTTGGCTGGTGCTCCGCGTGCCGCGTGGGAAATGTGGAATGAGCTGCGCATTGAACTGAACGTCGGTCAATACCTCGACATGCTCGGCTCGGCACGTTCTGAACGGCGCCGCGAGAAAGCCGAACGCATCTGCCGATACAAGAGCGGTAAGTACACCATCGAACGTCCGCTACACCTCGGGGCGTTGCTGGCAGGAGGCTCAACCGACTTACTCGCTACATATTCGGCATATGGTCTGCCGCTCGGTGACGCATTTCAGATGCGTGATGACGTGCTCGGCGCATTTGGTGAAACGTCGGTCACTGGTAAGCCGGTTGGTGACGATCTGCGTGAGGGAAAACCGACGCCACTCATGGCGATCGCAGTGGCACGCGCAAATAGTGCACAGCAATCGGTGCTTGCCCAGGTCGGGGCTGTACGACTTGACGACGCACAGGTCGCCAACGTGCAACAGGTGATCGTCGACACAGGTGCACTCGCCGAACTCGAAGCAACGATTACGCGGCTTACCGACGAGGCAATAACAGCGATCAACGCAGCACCGGTGAGTTCGCAGGTGCGTAGCGCACTTGTTGAACTTGCCGCCTACGTTGTTCAGCGGAGTCTCTGATGAAAGTCGTCGTGATTGGTGCTGGCCTCGGCGGACTCTCGGCGGCGGCCTATCTCGCGCGCAGTGGCCACGATGTGCTCGTCGTCGAACGCGATGGCATTCCTGGAGGTCGCGCGGGCATGATCGAATCGCACGGCTTCCGCCTCGACAATGGCCCGACGGTGTTGACCATGCCGAACCTGCTCGAAGATGCCTTCAACGCTGCCGGGGCCGAGATGCGTGAATACGTCACCATCAAGAAAGTCGACCCGATGTACCGCGCGGTCTATGAAGACGGCAGTGAGCTCTTCGTGCGACACGGCCGTGAAGCGATGGCGAGCGAAATTGCCCGCTTCAGCAACAAGGTGGAGGCCGCGTCGTTCCACAAGTTCTGTGACTGGCTGGAAGACCTGTATCGCGCAGAGATGAACTCGTTTATCGACACCAACTTCAACTCGCCACTCGATCTTGTGCGCCCGTGGCGCGATGGCTTGCGGTTGGTGCAAATGGGTGCGTTTCGCAAACTTAATAAAAAGATTGGCTCGTTCTTTCGCGACGACCGCCTGCAGCGCATCTTTAGTTTTCAATCGATGTACGCCGGCCTCGCGCCATACGAAGCGCTCTCGCTCTATGCCGTGATTACGTACATGGATTCGGTCGAAGGGGTCTATTTCCCCGAAGGTGGAATGCATGCAATGGCCACGGGGTTGGCACATGCGGTCACCAAAGCCGGTGTACAGATTCGCTACGACAGCCCCGTCACACGCATCCTGCGCTCGGCTGGTTCACGCGGTGCGGTCGTGGGCGTCGAACTCGGCGGCGGAGAGCGAGTCGTCGCCGACGCGGTGGTGTGCAATCCAGATTTGCCTGTCGCGTATCGCACGTTGCTCGGTGGCGTCGACGCACCGCGGGTGGCGCGTAACGGCAAGTACAGCCCGAGTTGTCTCTTGTGGATTGCGGGCGTGAAGGGCATGCCGCCGGCGAATGCGGCACACCACAACATCCACTTCGGTCGCGATTGGAACGGCGCATTCAAAGCCCTGATCGAAGACGGCGTGCGCATGCCCGACCCGTCGATTCTCGTCACGCTGCACTCGCTTGACACCAAGGGACTTGCTCCCGATGGTCACTCTTCGCTCTATGTGCTCGAGCCGACGCCGAATCTCGACGGCAAGATCGACTGGTCGCGCGAGCGAGATCGCATCATGGGCGATATCCGTGAGCGCGTCGGGCGACTCGGGTACCCGACTGAAGTCGTGGTTGAGCGCATCTATGACCCACTCGACTGGGAGCGTCTCGGCATGGAGCGCGGCACGCCGTTTGCGCTGGCGCATACCTTCCGCCAGACCGGGCCGTTTCGCCCGAACAACATCGACAAGCGAGTACCCGGGTTGTTCTTCGTCGGTTCGTCAACGGTGCCCGGCGTTGGTGTGCCGATGGTGCTGGTGTCGGGCAAGTTGGCGGCGCGGCGCATCGGTGATTACGCCGCGACACGCGGCGGTCGGTGACGTAAATGGCGCCAGCCCCGACACCAACCACACGGCTCATGCCGAGTGGTCCGGTGACGATGGACGAGAGTTACGCGCTCTGCAAAGAGTTCAACAAGCGGCACGGCACGACGTATTACTGGTCGACCAAGGTGCTGCCACCCGACAAGCGGCCGCATGTTCATGCCCTTTACGGCTTTTGTCGCTACGCCGATGACATCGTCGATGACCTCGGGCCAGTGCCTGTTGCCGAACGCGAGGCGGCACTTGCGTCGTTTGGTGAACGGTTCTTTCGCGACCTGCAAGCGGGTGCGTCAACCGACCCAGTGTTGATGGCGGTGGTCGACACCGTGCAGAAGTTCTCACTCGACCCGCAGTGCTTTCGCCGTTTCCTGCGCAGTATGACGATGGATTTGACCGTCGCGTCGTACGACACCTGGGCTGACTTGCTCGACTATATGGACGGTTCAGCGGCGGTCATCGGTGAGATGATGCTGCCGATTCTCGAGCCGTCTGATGCGGCGGCATTCGGTCACGCCCGTGACCTTGGCAATGCCTTTCAGTTGACCAACTTCTTGCGCGACATCAACGAAGACCTCGACCGTGGGCGCATGTATGTGCCGCAAGAAGACCTCCGTCGATTCGGGGTTGATCTCACGACCCGAACGTGCACGTCGCAGTTCATCGAGTTGATGAAGTTCGAGATTGACCGTTGTCGTGCGATGTATGCGTCGGCAGACCTCGGCATCGCAATGCTGCCCGCACGCTCGGCCCGCTGCATTCGGGCTGCCCGCACGTTGTACTCGCGCATTCTCGAGCGCATCGAAGCGCAGAACTATGACGTCTTTGCACGTCGCGCCTCAGTGCCAACCTGGCAAAAAGCGATCGTCGTGGGGCGACTCGTCGTGCCGTTTGGCGGCTGATCGTGTCGGCAACGACGTCAACGTCAGCGGCGGTCAAGGTCAGCCGCAGTGCCGGGCTCGTCGCACTCGCAGCCATGGTGGCGACACCACTGTTTTCCCGTGGTGGCCCAGAGCGGCGTGCACTTGCCTATGTGGTGGTCGGCGGATTTTTTCTCGCTGCTCTGGCTGCCCACTGGCTGGTGCACCACTGGCGCGCGGTGGCTGCTTCGGGCGTGGTGATGACCGTGAGTCTGGCCATCGAAGTGATTGGTAGCCGCAGCGGTGTGCCATTCGGCGACTACGACTACGGCGCGGCGCTGCAACCGAAAGTATTCGGCGTGCCGCTCCTCGTCGCAGTCGCCTGGGCGATGATCACCTTGGTGGTGCACGGCATGTTCACGAACTCGTCGCTGTCGGCGTTCGGGCAAGTAGTGATTGGCGCAGCCGCCATCACCGCGTGGGATGTGTTCCTAGACCCCCAGATGGTGGGCGAGGGGTACTGGTCATGGTCACAACCAGGTCCAGCGTTTCGGGGGATCCCGCTCGTCAACTATGGAGGGTGGTTTGTGACTGCAATCGTCATGCTGCTGCTGGTGCGACTCATCCTGCAGGCCAATCATTCGTCGCACAGCGGCGGCACCCAGATGGCGACAACGACTCAACAACTGACGTTCGTCATCTATTCGGTGCTGACCGTGCTTTCGACCATTGGCTTCGTGTTCTTCTTTGATGACGTGGTGGTCGCCGTCACCGGCTTGGTGGCAATGGGCGGGTCGTGCGTCGTCGCCTTGCGCAGTCGCTCTGACCAGCAGTCAGCCGAGACCATCGCGTGACCTCGCACCACGACGCCATCATCATCGGGGCCGGCGTCGGCGGCATGATTACCGCGTTACGCCTCGCCGCGCGTGGTCGCAGCGTGCTTGTGTGCGAACGCAATGCCACGGTTGGGGGAAAGCTCGCGGTGTATCAACGAGACGGTTTTACGTTCGATATGGGTCCGTCGTTGTTGACACTTCCTGCGGTGTTTGATGACGCCTTTCGTCTCGCGGGCACCACGCTGGCTGACGAGTGCGACCTCATTCGTCTCGACCCGTCATTTCGCTATTTCTGGCCCGACGGTTCGACCGTCACGTTTCGTGACGAGCCTGTCGCCACGGCAGAGGCTCTCGAGTCATTCAGTAACGGTGCCGGTGCAGAGTATCTGCAGTACCTCGAGCGGGCTCGCACCATCTGGCAGGTGAGTGAGCGCACGTTCTTTGCCGGCGACATGCACGGCCGACTGTCGTTGCTACGCCGCATGCGCTCGCCACGTGATCTGAGCCGCATCGATGCCCGACGTACTCTGCATTCACGCGCAGAAGCACAGTTTCGTGATCCACGACTCGTGCAGTGGCTCGGTCGCTACGCCACCTACAGCGGGTCAGACCCGCGGCAAGTGCCTGCGACGCTCGGGTGCATTGCAGCGGTCGAAGCCGATCTCGGTGCGTGGTACGTGCGCGGCGGGTTAGGTGCGCTGTGTTCGGCCATTGAGCGGGTGGCGCGGCGAGCTGGCGTCGAGTTCCGCACCAACGCCGACGTGCAGCGCATCATCGTGCAGCGCAATCGCGCCAAAGGAGTCGTCGTCGACGACGAAGAGTTGCACAGTGACGTGGTGATTGCGAATGCCGATGCCGAGCATCTGTACCGCGATCTGGCACCAGACGCCAAGGCATTGCGTCGAGTCGAACGTGCTGGTCGATCGACGAGCGGCATCGCCGTCGTCGCTGGTGTGGCCGGACGCACTGCGCACATCGATCACCACAACGTGTGGTTCTCGAGCGACTATGCCCGCGAGTTTGATGACATCGCGGCTGGTCGCGTGCCGCGAACCCCGACTATCTATGGCTGTGTCTCGAGTGTTACCGACCCGACCCAAGCACCAGCTGGTGATGAGAATTGGTTCTTGCTCATCAATGTGCCACCACGCGACGAGCTGCAGGTGGCTGAAGCGGGCGAGTGGATGCTCGCGCAACTTGCCAAGACCGGCCCTGACCTGCGGCGTCGCGCGAAGTTTGTGGAGGTTGTCGGGCCCGCCGACTTTGCCCGCAAGGTTCGTGCACCAGGCGGAGCAATTTATGGAACCTCTTCCAACGGTCGCAGTGCCGCGTTTCGCAGACCCGCGATTCGCAGTGCAGTGCGCGGCATGTATCTCGTTGGCGGGTCAACGCACCCGGGTGGCGGTCTACCGCTTGTCGCGATGAGTGCGCGCATCACGAGCGACTTGGTATTGCGTGATTTTCCTTCCGCGCTGCAGGCGCAGCGATAGCGTGGCAGTCGTGTCAGTGACCGTGCGTATTCCCACCACACTGCGTCCACTCTCTGGCGGGGCAAGCACCGTCTCGGTGAGCGGTTCCACCTTGCGCGAAGTGCTGCAAGGCCTCGACAAGGCGCACCCAGGGTTTACCGCCAAGTTGCTTGACGAAGCGGGCAACTTACACAAGTTCGTCAATGTGTTCGTCGCTGATGATGACGTGCGCTATCTGAACGGGCTCGACACCCAGGTGCACGGTGGCCAGACGGTGTCGATCGTGCCCGCGGTCGCTGGCGGCCACGCCTGACCGAAGGCAGTCACTTGCGATTCCTCGTCGCAGTGCCGGCTCGACTTGAGTCGTCGCGGCTACCGCGCAAGGTCTTGGCCGACATCGGTGGTGTTGCGATGTTGCGGCGAGCACTTGATGGTGCTGGCAAGAGCAAGCGTCTCGTCGAAGTGGTGCTCTGTACCGATTCTGATGAGGTGGCTCGCGAGGCACGCAGTTGGGGTCATCGAGTCGTGATGACGTCACCCGAATGTTCTTCGGGTTCCGAACGAATTGCGTCGGTCATCGACCAACTTGAAGCCGACGTCATCATCAATGTGCAGGGTGACCAACCCTTTGTCGACGCCAACATCATTGATGCAATGTGTGACGTGTTTACCAACAACCGCCC
>RGSV01000041.1 GCA_010025655.1 Acidimicrobiia bacterium | reverse complement strand
ATCGCTGGCGCATAGGCCTGACCGCCGTCGGTGCGCACGAGCCTGACGCACGACATTTATCTCACGCTCGAGCCGCCCGTGCGCCAAGATTCGGGTCAGGCTCGCATCAAGGTGTTCGTCAAGCCGATGATTCTCTGGTTGTGGGTCGGCACATTCGTGATGGCTGCAGGTACGGCATTGGCAATCGTGCCGCGCCGTCGTGGTGCACGTCGCGCTGATGCGACCCTCCTCGCCGAGCCCGCTGAGCAGTCAACGAGCCCATGAAAGCTGCTCGCCTCGGCGCTCTCATCTCCGCGCTGGTTCTCGCTGCACTCGTAGCTGTGCTCGTTGTTTCAGATGGTGAGAGCGACATCGGCGCGCGCTCGCCGTTGCTCGGCCAGCCCGCGCCGGCGGTGAACACCACCACGATTGATGACCAAACTTTCGACTTGGCCCGGCGAAAGGGCTCGTGGGTAGTGCTGAATTTCTTCAATTCCACCTGTGTGCCATGCATTGCCGAGCACCCAACCCTCGTCGAGTTTGCGCGCGGTGAGTCGACACGAGCAGATGGTGTCGAGTTGTACACGGTGGTCAATGACGATGCAGACGCCGCCGTGCGTGACTTTTTTGCTGCAAACGGTGGTGACTGGCCGAAGTTACGAGATGCCGACGGTGCGATTGCGGTGGCATTCGGTGTCGCCAAGGTGCCCGAAACCTGGATCATCGATCCGAATGGCTTCGTGCGACTGCGAATCATTGGTCAACTTGCTGGCGGAGTACTTGAATCACAAATGACTCGGCTGCGTGAGGCCAGCTCGTCATGAACGGAACGCCACCACAACATCGACGTCGACAGCGTGCCGCTTGGGTCGCGATCATCGTGTCGGCACTCGCGTTGCTGTTGTTCGGCACGGTGCGTGACACCGGGCCACTCACCCAACAAGACCGCATTGATTCGGTGACCAAGCGCATCGCCTGCCCAACCTGTGACGGCGAAAGCGTCTATGTCTCGCGCGCATCTGCCGCCGAATCAATTCGCGCAGAGGTCGCCCGGCAGGTTGGCGATGGTGTGCGCACCGACGATGAGATCGTGGCCTACGTTGCTGAACGCTTTGGCGGCCAGGTCTTGCTCGTGCCGCGCGCGACCGGCCTCGATGCGCTGGTGTGGATTCTTCCGCCGCTCGTTACTGCTGCACTGCTCGGGGCTTTATGGCTCGCGTTTCGTCGCTGGCGAGCGCCAAGTGTTGCGACGACGACGCGTCGTCCACTGATCGTCGCGCTCGCGCTCGTGGTTGTCGTCGGTGTCGGCGGTGGTGTGCTCGTCGCTCGGCAATCGGGGCAACGACTTCCGCTACAAACCCTGACCGGCGGCATTGAAGACAGCACGGCTTCGTTGTTGGCCCAGGCACGGCTCGCCAGTGGCACCGATGTCGCCTCGGCAATCGAGTTGTATGACCGTGTACTCGTAACCGACCCCGACAACGTTGAAGCAATCACCTATCGAGCGTGGCTCGTGATGCTGTCAGCTCGGCAGTTTGATGAGGATCTGCAACGTCAGGCATATGGAGCATCGGTCGCCGCATTTGGTCGCGCACTTGAGCTCGAGCCGTCTTATGCCGATGCGTTGTGTTTCCTTGGCATCGTGGTGTTTCGTGACGGGGGAGATGCTGAGTCGTCACGCGAGTTTCTGACCCGCTGCCTCGCTGGCGCTCCGCCCGCCGAGGTGAAGGGTCTCGTTGAGTCGCTGCTTGTCGAGGTAGAAGCAGCGCTCGACTAGTCGACGGCTGGTGTCGTCCACGCCGAAGCGGGGGCCGCGCTCGGTTAGTCAACGGCTGGTGGTGGCCATGCCGACGCTGTCGCGAACTGCTTGCCGTCGCGTTCGAGCACCCACACACTTGCTTTTTGCCACTGTGGCTCACCGTGAACGTGCATGCCACGATCTTTGAGCAAGTTGATGATCGCTGGAATCACGTCACCGTGACTGCAGATCACCGCACGGTCAGGCAATGACTGCAACAATGTCATGAGCCCAGCTTCGGGTTGCGAGCGTTCAGTGAAAAACTCACCAAGTGCCTCATCGAGCCGCATTTGGCAGCCGATTGCCACGGCGAGCGGTTCTAGCGTCTCGACACAGCGCCGGTAGGGCGATGACATGATGATGCTTGGCGACAACGCCGCGAGACGTGTAGCCAGTGCTGCTGCCTGCCGGCGCCCGCTATTGGTGAGTGGGCGTTCGCGATCGTCACCGTCAAAGTCATTGCGACTACCGGCCTTCGCGTGACGAACGAGGTACACCGGCACGGGCAAGCAATGTATCTCGCAAAGATGAACAACTACGAGGTGGCAGTGGCACACTGTGCTGTGGGTTTTTTCGAACGCAACCGTGCCGAAACTGAGGCCAAGGGCTACGACGCCAAGCGCCTGCCGCCCGGCCAGTATCTCACCGAACGCTTTCCCGTGCTGCACGTCGGTGACGTGCCGACCTACGCAGCGGGCGAATGGACTCTCACTATCACCGGTGCGGTTGCAGCGCCGTTCACCATTGGGCTCGACGAGTTGCGAGCGTTGCCGTCAGTTGACTTCACTACCGACATTCACTGCGTAACCAAGTGGTCTAAGTTCGACACGGTCTGGCGTGGCGTGCGTGTGCGCGAGCTGTTCGAGCGTGCGGGTGTACGTAGTGACGCCACGCACGTGATGGCGCACGCCGAATATGGCTATACACTGAGCGCAGCGCCGAGCGCCGACGGTCGCGCGGCTGGCTGAGCGACCGTCGAGTGATTTGACCGCGCTACGCCAGCGTCGTCTCGCAGAAGCGGTCACCCTGCGGTCGTGAGGCTGATGTCTCGGGCGATGTCTCGCCGTACAACGTGTCGAGCATCCCTTTGACCATGCCGCGGTCGACGGCACAAATCACCGGGTGCTCGATGGCCACATCGCCGAACGGGCAGTGGTTGTTGATGATTCGTAGTTTGTTTTGTCGTTGCTCGGCGTGAGCGGCAAAGCCGTGGGCGGTGAGAGCGTCGGCGACCTTCTGCAACGCTGAGCGCAGCGAACGCTGACCCGCAGCAATCTCATCGTCGCCCACCAAACCAGCCGCCATGACCTGACCGTATTGGCGCCCGACTTCTTCGGCCATTCGTTCTGCCTCGTGGCGAGGAAGCAGCTCGAGCGCCTTTCCCAAGAGCGAGAGCACGAGGTCGTCGCTGCGCACCGGAAACTGCATGGGCTCAGACGAAGCGACCGCCTGATATCGCTTTGACGGGCGTCCGGCACCGGTGCGATCGTCACGTGCCACCTGCACTTCGAGATAGCCGCCCGCTGTCAGTTTGTCGAGGTGGTGCCGCGCCACGTTCGGGTGCACATCGAATTTTTTGGCGACCTGGGCAGCGGTCACGCCATCGCGTGACTCACGAACGAAGAGATAGACGGCGCGACGGGTCGGATCTCCGAAAGCCGAGGTAATTGCCGACACTTGAGCGGAAAATGCGCCGTTCGTCACGCTGCTCGCCGCGACTTTGTTGCGCGTCACACGATTAGCCTAACCGTCGCATCATGAGTGAAATCTCCACAAGCAGCGTGATTGATGCGCTGCGACCGGTGCACGACCCCGAACTGCATCGCTCGATCGTCGATCTCGGCATGGTGCGTGATGTTGTAGTCGATGGCGACGTCGTTTCGTTGACGGTTGCGCTCACCATCGCTGGTTGCCCCTTGCGTAACGAGATTCAACAGCGGGTCAACACGGCCCTTCGTGCCCTGGCGGGCGTGCGCGACGTTCGTCTGAATTTCGGAGTCATGACTGACGACGAGCGGGCAGCACTGCGTGAGAAGTTGCATGGCTCGCCGGCGGCGACGGCTGGCAGCACACCTGCTCAGGGTCATGCGCAGGGTCGCGCGATTCCGTTCGCACAACCTGGCAGCAAGACTCGACCACTGCTCATCTCTTCGGGCAAAGGCGGTGTTGGCAAGAGCAGTGTCACCACCAATCTTGCGGTTGCACTCGCAGCCGCAGGTCACAAAGTTGGCGTCGTCGACGCCGACATTTACGGCTATTCGATTCCGCGCATGCTCGGCGCCGATCGTCCACCCGTTGCGCTCGACCAGATGCTGTTGCCACCTGAGTCGTACGGCGTGCGTTGCATTTCGATCGGATATTTCGTGCCCGACGGTCAAGCCGTTGTTTGGCGTGGCCCGATGTTGCACAAGGCCCTTGAGCAGTTTCTCACCGACGTGTTTTGGGATGATCCTGATTTCCTGCTCATCGACATGCCACCTGGAACCGGGGATATCGCGTTGAGCCTGAGTCAGTATTTGCCGCGTGCCGAGGTTTACGTGGTGACGACACCGCAGGAAGCCGCTCAAAAAGTGGCACGGTTGTCGGCGGCAATGGCCAAGAAGGTGAACATGACGGTGCGCGGTGTCATTGAAAACATGTCGTGGTTCACCGGCGACGACGGCAAGCGCTACGAACTTTTCGGCTCTGGCGGCGGCAAGATGCTCGCCGAAGAACTTGGCGTGCCGTTGCTCGCCCAGATACCGCTCGTTGGTGCGTTGCGTGAAGGTGGCGATGACGGCCGACCGATTGCTGCGGTGGCTCCCGAGAGCGAGGTGGGCAGAGTGTTCGCCGATCTTGCCGCGCAGATTGCGGCGATGAAGCCCAAGAAAGTGTTCAGTTCGGCGCTCAAGGTCAACTGACCTGCCACACTGGTGAACATGGATCTACGCATCGGAGTCACCCACTCGGCACGAGATATCGCGCTTGAAATCGAGAGCGACGACAAGTCGCGAGCAGCTGTGCGCAGCGCCGTCGAGGCTGCACTAGCCGGCAAGGTTGAGGTGTTGTGGCTAAAAGACAAGCGCGGCCGCGAAGTCGCCGTGCCCGCCGACAAGATTGCGTTCGTCGAATTCGGATCGCCTGACGGCGACCGCCGTTTGGGATTCGGCACCTGACGCTGCAGGCGCTGCTCGAGCGCCGCCTCGTCTTCGTGACAGGCAAGGGCGGCGTCGGAAAGTCAGCGGTCGCGGCGGCGCTCGCTCGTGTTGCCGCAGATCGTGGCAAGCGGGTGCTCGTGTGCGAGATGGATGACAAAGGTTCTCTCGCCACGTATCTCGGGCGCGAGCAACTCGGTTTTGAGCCAGTGACGGTGGCTCCGAACCTTGCGGCAATGGCGATGAACACCGAAGATTCTTTACGCGAATACATCAGGTTGTATCTGCGTGTGCCGATCATCGGCAGTCTTGCTCCGTTGGCTCGCATCTTTGACTTCGTCGCGAACGCTGCGCCTGCCGTCAAAGAGATCCTTGCCATCGGCAAACTTTGCTACGAAGTTCGTGAGAACAACTACGACCTCGTCATCGCCGACTCTGAGGCGAGCGGCCATTTTGTGGCGCAGGTGTCGGCCCCTGACGCACTCGCAGCGCTTGTGCGTATCGGCATCGTCGCTGACCAGACCAAATGGATGAGCAACCTGTTGCATGACCACTCGGTGTCGAGTGTGCTGGCGGTCGTGACTCCCGAAGAGATGCCGGTCGTCGAGACCATCGAGCTGCGTGAACGGCTGGCCAAGGCCACGCCGGTCAACTTTGCGGGCGTCGTGATCAATCGCATGCCAGCAGTCGTGGGGGTCGCAGTGTCGGGCGCGAGCAGCGCGGCTGCCACTGATGCGTCGGTATCTGGCGCGTCGGTGCCCGATGAGACCCGCGCCGTCGTCGAGTGGTTGACGACGCGCCGCACTGCCGCAGAAGGCCACGCGCGAGCGCTCGCTGACGCCTTTGAACTCGGCAACGTCGAGACGTTGAGTGAAGCTCCAGCGAAAGGCGGCGACGCGTCGGCAGGCAATCGAGCGCCGACGGCAATCGTCGCACACCTTGTCGGCGAAATCAATCGAGTGCTGAGCGAGCACGCATAAATCATGTTGCGAGACCACCGATGAGCGACCAGAAGGTGCACGCCTTGCTCACCGACGCTCGCATGATCATTTTGTGTGGCCCTGGTGGCGTCGGCAAAACCACTTCGGCAGCGGCACTCGGCGTACTCGCGGCGCAGACCACCGAGAAGCGTGTGCTGGTGTTGACTGTCGATCCGGCGCGTCGTCTCGCGACTGCACTGGGCTTGACCGCACTCGGCAACACCGAGGTGCCCGTGCCATTGCCGAACGCTCGTGGCTCGTTGACGATGGCGATGATTGACACCAAAGCCAGTTGGGATGACATGATTCGCCGTCATGCGCCAGACACAAATACTCGTGACAAGGTGTTGGGTAATGAGTTGTATCGCACGCTGACCTCCCGATTCGTGCACAGTCACGATTACGTGGTCACCGAGCGACTGTTCGATGCACGTGAGTCGGGCAACTACGACCTCGTCATCGTTGACACACCGCCTTCTCGCAGTGCGCTCTCGGTGCTTGATGCGCCGCGTCGCATGGAGCAATTCTTTTCAAGTCGACTATTGAAACTGCTCACCGCACCAGCACAGTCGCGGGTGCTGTCGTTGGCGTCGCGTCCGTTCTTCATCGTCGCCGACCGAATACTTGGCGCACGATTTCTTGCCGATATCGCAGAGTTTTTTACATTGTTCCGCACCATGGAACGACCTGTGGTCGACCGCGCCCGCCGAGTTGGTGCGCTACTTACGAATACGGAGACGAGTTACCTCGTTGTGTCGAGTGCTGAACCAGTCGCGATGTTGGAGGCCGACTATCTCGTTCGCGAGTTGCGTCGCCGCTCGCACCATTTATCAGCCGTGCTCTTGAATCGGTTGGTACCGCTGCATCTGGCTGTCGGCGCAGCACAGCGCGCCGAACGATTGGCGGCATCCACCGATCCGACACTGAGGGTGTTCGCTGATGCCGAGCGAACGATGGCGGCCGTCGCACAGCACGAAGCCGCGCAGGTTGACGTAGTCGCGAGTTGGGGTGCCGATGTGCTGTACAGCGAAACTCGCCAAGGTGACATCACCGATACCGACGCGCTGGCACAACTCGGGGCAAGTATCTCGGCCAGGCCACGCACCTATGGCGGTGTCGGCACCGACAAGAATGGTCGGTAGGTATGCCGACACTCGTTGAGCTCACCGCAAATCACACCACTCTCGCCGACGATGACGTCGAGCATCTTGGTTCGCTGATTGCCGAGTGGGGAATGCTCGCCGACATCTCATTTGCCGACTTGTTGCTGTACGCACCGGTGGTCACCGCAACCGGTACGAACTGGCTCGTGGTGGCCCAGGTGCGCGCAGCCACCGGCCAGACGCTGTATCACACCGATCTGGTGGGTGAATATGTCGACGACACCGATCGTCCATATATCGCTGCTGCGGCCGCGACGGTGCAGATACAGAAAGGGGAGATTACGCCGGCGAACTATCCCGATCCGGTGAACATGACGGCGATTCCCGTCGTGCGTGAAGGGAAAGTCATCGCCGTGCTCACCCGTGAGGTTTCAACCGTTTCGGGACGCCGACCCGGGCAGCTTGAGCGCACCTATCTGGCACTCTTCGATGACTTCGCGACGATGATTGCGACCGGACTGTTTCCCTTCGTCGGACGTGTCGCCGACTCGGGCCTCGCGCCGCGCGTCGGTGACGGTGCGATCGTGCTCGACGCGAGTGCGCGCGTGCGGTACGCATCACCGAATGCAGTGTCTGCGCTGCACCGCATCGGAATCCGCACCAATGCCGTAGGTCAGAGTCTCGCCGAATTGGGATTCGCCCACGACGCGGCACGGGCATCGTTTGAACGTCGAGAGCCAGTAGTCGAAGAACTCGATCAGGACCATGACGTCACGTTGCTCGTGCGCTCGATGCCGCTCTTGAAGCGCGGGGCGCGAGGTGTCAACGTGACGGGCGGATTGTTGTTGATGCGTGACGTATCTGAGTTGCGTCGTCGTGACCGCCTGATTCTCACCAAGGAAGCCACAATCAAAGAGATTCACCATCGTGTGAAGAACAACCTGCAGACAATTTCTTCACTGTTGCGCCTGCAGGGCCGCAGACTTTCTTCCGAAGAAGCTAAAGCTGCAGTCGCCGATTCTGTGCGGCGCATTCGCACCATCGCCTTGGTGCATGAGACGTTGTCGCGTGAGCCGGGCGAAGACATTGCCTTCGTCGAGATCGTGCGCCCGCTGATTCAGCTGACGCAGGAAAGTTTGCAGTCGAGCGATCGCCCAGTGCGCTTTGAGGTGCGTGGTGATGCTGGTCGGCTGCCAGCAACCATTGCGACGCCGCTCAGTGTTGTCATTCTCGAACTTTTGCAGAACGTGGTCGATCACGCATTTGGTCACGAGCGTCGTGACGGCACCGTTCGGGTATTCATGCAGCGAGATGTCGAAGATGACGCTCTGCACCTGCGGGTGATTGACAACGGCAAGGGTGTTGCGACGGGCTTTGATTTAGGCACCGCTACGGGGCTTGGCTTATCGATTGTCCGCACGCTGGTGACCACCGAGTTGGGTGGCACGATCACGATGCGACCGGCAACATCAAGCGAGTTGCGCGACGCCGGAT